>NZ_JBSFRG010000041.1:0-45157 GCF_053589115.1 Rhodococcus sp. NPDC003383
CCGTCATCAACCGCAAGGACTTCGGCATCAGCATCGACATGCCGCTCGAGGGTGGCGGCGCCGTCGTCGGCGACAAGATCACCATCAACCTCGAGTCCGGACGCCGTGCCGAACTGCTCGCCATCGCAGCCGACCTGTTCGCCTCCCGAGGCGTGCGCGCGACCACCGTCCGTGACATCGCCGACGCGGCGGGCATCCTGTCCGGCAGCCTCTACCACCACTTCGATTCGAAGGAATCGATGGTCGACGAGATCCTCCGCGGATTCCTCGACGACCTGTTCGGCCGCTACCGCAAGATCGTCGCCGCCGGACTCGACTCCCGCGCGACCCTCGAAGGACTCATCACGGCGTCCTACGAGTCGATCGACCGATCCCACTCGGCGGTCGCGATCTATCAGGACGAGGCCAAGCACCTCGTCGGCAACGAACGCTTCGCGTACATCGCCGAACTGAACACCGAATTCCGCGACCTCTGGGTCGGTGTCATCGAACGCGGCATCGAGGACGGAAGCTTCCGCCCCGATCTCGACGTCGAACTGGTCTTCCGGTTCCTGCGCGACACCGTGTGGGTCGCGGTGCGCTGGTACAGGCCCGGCGGGACCCTCACCGCCGACCGCGTGGCCCAGCAGTACCTCAGCATCGTCCTCGACGGCCTGTCGAGACCCGAATCCTCATAGGAGCAAACATGACCGAGGCATACATCGTCGACGCGGTGCGCACCCCGATCGGCAAGAAGAACGGCGGCCTCGCCGGAGTGCACCCCGCCGACCTGGGCGCCCACGTGATCAAGGCGGTCGTCGAACGCACCGGCATCGACCCCGCCGACGTCGACGACGTCGTGTTCGGCTGCGTCGACGCCATCGGCGGGCAGGCCGGCAACATCGCCCGCACTGCGTGGCTCGCGGCGGGCTACCCGCAGCACGTCCCCGGCGTCACCGTCGACCGCCAGTGCGGCTCGAGCCAGCAGGCGATCCACTTCGGTGCCCAGGCCATCCTGGGCAACACCGCGGACCTCATCATCGCCGGTGGCGTGCAGAACATGTCGCAGATCCCGATCTCGTCGGCGATGACCGCCGGTCAGCAGTACGGGTTCGACACCCCCTTCGGCGGGTCGAAGGGCTGGACCGAGCGCTACGGCAGCGACGAGGTGTCCCAGTTCAAGGGCGCCGAGATGATCGCCGAGAAGTGGGACCTCAGCCGCGAGGAACTCGAGAAGTGGGCGCTGCAGAGCCACGAACGCGCGAAGGCCGCGATCGCCGCCGGCCGCTTCGACAACGAGGTCGTGCCGCTCGGCGACGCGACCGTCGACGAGGGCCCGCGTGAGACCAGCCTCGAGAAGATGGCGGGCCTGCAGCCGCTCGTCGAGGGTGGCCGCCTCACCGCGGCGGTCGCGAGCCAGATCTCCGACGGCGCATCCGCACTGCTGCTCGCGTCCGACGAGGCGGTGAAGAAGCACAACCTGAAGCCCCGCGCCCGCATCCATCACCTCAGCGCCCGCGGCGACGACCCGATCTTCATGCTCACCGCCCCGATCCCGGCGACGCAGTACGCCCTCGAGAAGGCCGGTCTGACGATCGACGACATCGACCTGGTCGAGATCAACGAGGCGTTCGCGCCCGTCGTGCTCGCGTGGATCAAGGAGATCGGCGCCGACCCGGCCAAGGTCAACGTCAACGGCGGCGCCATCGCCCTCGGCCACCCGCTCGGCGCGACCGGCACCAAGCTGATGGCGACGCTGCTCAACGAGCTCGAGCGCATCGGCGGCCGCTACGGCCTGCTCACCATCTGCGAGGGCGGCGGCACCGCCAACGTCACCATCATCGAGCGCCTCGAGGCCTGACGCGGAGCAGGTGTCCGTCCCGGCCGACAGGGGGGGCCGGGACGGACACCTACCGCAGTGTCGGGTCGGTGACGCGGTCGCTGCTGCCGGCGGTGCGGAACACGATGTCGGCGGCATCGGCCAGCGGATCGGCGGGCAGCACGTGGACGATGTTCTGGTAGATGACGCCGCCGTCGGGGCACCACACCAGAACGCGGCGGGGACCGGGTGCGACGTTGTGCGCGACCATCGTGCCGGACGGTTCCAGCGGCAGGCTCTGGGTGTTCCCGTCCGCATCGGGGTCGACCCGGCAGCTTTCCGGATGCACCGGCACCCCGTGCACGGTCACCTTGATCCGGGTGCGTCCCGGGACGACATCCGCCGTCGCCGCGGCACCCGCGACTCCCGGAGTGGTCAGGGCGATCGCCGCGGCGGACAGCACGGCCACGGCGGCGCTCACGCGTCGGACTCTCATTCGGCTCCCTTCCGAAAGTGGTCGGGTCGACCCTACGGGGGATGTGGGGCATACGCCCGTATTTTGCGCGGTGGTGTCGGGCGGCGGGACTACCCTCGGAGCCATGTGCCGGAACATCACCGAACTCCGCGGACTCGAACCTGCTGCCACGGCGGAGGAGATCGAAGCCGCCGCGCGCCAATACGTGCGTAAGGTCAGCGGCATCCACAAGCTGTCCGACGCGACCCGGGAACCGTTCGAACAGGCGGTCGCGGAGGTCGCCGCGACCACCACGCGACTGCTCGCGGCCCTGCCGGAGCGACGACAACCCCCGGCGAGCGTCCCGCCGTTGCGGCGCCCCGAGGTGCAGGCGCGCATCGCGGCGCGCGGCTGACTCGCCGCTGGCCGGGTAGCGAGCTCAGCGGGCGCGCACCGACACCGTGGGACACAGGTCCCGCGGCATCAGGGTGAGCCGCTCGGCGACCCGCAGCCGATAACTCGGATCGAGGTCGAAATCGAAGCGCCGCAACAGGCTTCCCAGAACCAGGGTGGCCTCGTGCAGGGCGAACTGCCGCCCGATGCAGGCACGCTCACCCGTGCCGAACGGCTTGTACACGTGCCCCGGCCGGGCTCGAACCCGTTCCGGCAGAAAACGATCCGGATCGAACGTCTCGGCGTCGGGGCCCCACACCTCGGGATCGCGGTGCACCGCCGGGAGCAGCACGAGAACCCAGTCGCCCTTGCACAGCCGGTACCGTCCGCCCAGCGTCGTGTCCTCGCGTGCCTCGCGGGCGTACCCGGGCGCGGTCGGCCACAGCCGCAGTGCCTCGTCGAGCACCCGCCGCACGTACCGCAGCTTCGCGACCTGTTCGAAGGCCGGAACGTCCTCGCCCCACACCGCGTCGACCTCGGCCCGCGCGCGGGCGAACACCTCGGGGTTGCGCATCAGGTAATACAGCGCGAACGACAGTGCACCGGAAGTGGTTTCGTGGCCGGCGACCAGGAAGGTGAGAACCTGGTTGCGGATGTTCTCGTCGTCGATCCGGTTCGGGTCGTTCTCCCGCGCCGCCCGCAGCATGAGTTCGAGCAGATCGTCGTGCCCGGTCTCGCCGGCGGCCTGCCTCTCGCGGATCACCTCGTCGACGACCCGATGCAGATACGCGCGATCCAGGAGGTACTGCCGCTTCTGCCGAGGGAACAAGTGCCGCCCGACGACCGGCAACCTCCGTAGGGCGCTGCGCTGCGAGAACGCCAGACCACCGACCATCGCCTCGACGAACGGATGCGGACGGTCGCGCTCGAACGGGGCGAACGAATAGCTGAATCCGGTGCGGCCGATCGTCTCGAGGGTCAGTTTCGTCATGTCGGCGGCCACGTCCACGCGTCCGTCCTCGGCCGCGCGCCGATCCCAGTGCGCGAGCAGATCGGCGGTCACATCCAGCATCGTCGCGTGGTAGGAGCGCATGGCCGACTGCGTGAAGGCGGGGGCGAGCAGGTCGTGCGCGCGGCGCCAGTTTGGTTCGTCGTTGTATGCGGTGAACAGTCCGTCCCCGCCCAGGCTGCGCAGCGCTTCGACTCCGGGTGCCAGGTGTTTGGCGAAGCGGCGGTCGTCGGACAGTTCGGCGGTGAGTTCGCCGGAGCACACGAACACGAACCGCAGGTCGAACGGCCGACGTTCGAAGACCGGGCCGAGCCGGCGGTGCAACTCCATCGAATCCTGCACCGGCGTGCTCACGGACATTCCCAGCACGTCGCCGAGTACGGGCAGGCGCCACGGCGGGTGCGGGATCTCGGTGTCGAACACGTGTGATGTGGCCACGGCCATCTGTTCGTCCCCCGGACAGTTCGAACTCTTATTGAACCGACGTACAGTAGTCACGCTACGCCCGGATCCGGCGCTGTCAAGACGCTAGATTGGCGACGTGGCATCACCACGGCGACGACTGAGCCCCGACCAGCGGCGCACCGAGCTGCTGGACATCGGTGCCCGGTTGTTCTCGCAGCACGCCTACGAGGACGTGCGCATCGAGGAGGTCGCGGAGCTCGCCGGTGTCTCGCGAGGCCTGATGTACCACTACTTTCCGACCAAGCGCGACTTCATGGCGGCGGTCGTGCAACGCGAGTCCGACCGGTTGCTCGCCGTCACCGAACCCGATCCGGCGCTGTCGGTGCACGACCGGATCGCCGCGGGACTCGACGCCTATCTGGACTACATCGAGTCGCACGCGCAGGGTGTGCTGGCGGTCAACCGCGGTGCCGCCTCCGCCGATGCGAGCATCCGCGGCATCGTCGACGCGGAACTCGACGTGCAGCAGCGGCGCATCGTCGACGCGCTCGCGCCGTCCGACGGAGACCGCGAACTCGTCGAACTCGCGGTGCGCGGGTGGATCGCGTTCGTGCGCAGTGTGTGTGTCGACTGGCTGGACCGCCCTGGCGTCACCACCGTGCAAATGCGCGAACTGTGCCTCGCTGCGCTCGCCGGACTGCTCGGCGATCGGCTCGGTTGAGTCGTGACCCGGCTGCCGCCTCAGATCTCCGTGACTCCGTAGGTCTTGAGCTTGCGGTACAACGAGCTTCGCGCCATCCCGAGCATTTCTGCGGCGCGGACGCGGTTTCCGTCGCACTCGCGGAGCGCGGCGACGATCGCGTCCCGTTCGGCAGCCTCGAGCACACTGAGGGTGCGAGTACTCGTCGACCGGCAGTAGCCGGGGAGATCATCGGCCTGGATCTCACCGACCGGACGTTTCAGCACGGCGCTGTGAAGCGCTTCGCGCAGCTGAGTCATGTTCCGTGGCCACGAGTAGGCGCCCAGGACACGCATCGCCTCCGGACTCAGTCGGATCCGGCGCTCGGGGGCGATTTCGCGGAGCGTCCTGTCGACGAGACGAGGGAAGTCGACGGATCGGAACCGGATCGCGGGGACGGTCACCGACTGGTCGAAGTTCGCCAGGACGTCTTTGCAGGGCAGGTCGGACTCGATGCCGGTGTCCGACAGTGTCGCGGCGACGATGAAGTTTCTCGTATCGAGATCCAGGGAATCGAAGAACTCGTTGAGAACGTCGACGCCGTAGGTGGTGAGCCGGTCGAGATTCCGGACGATCAGCAATGTCGAGGTGGTCGTGTCGACCGCAGTGAGCTCACCCTGCCGCGTCACGCTGTCCGCGTCGATCGCGATGCTCCGGCCGGACGGGTACATCCGATGGAACAGCTCCGCGAGGAGAGTGAACTTCCCTGTCCCGGGTTCGCCGAGGACGAGCAGGTTCTCCCGTCGTCCGAGTGACTCGATGATCGAGTCGCACGCCTGTTTCCATGCCGGACAGCGGCTTTCGGTGATCGATGGTGGCGGGTTGTGAAGTCCGGATGCGATGGCGGTGGTTCGGGGGTCCGGTGCGTCGACCGCGGGAAGCGTCCGGTCGACCGCCGGAGTGCCGGCCTTGTCCGGGGTGTTGTCGTCGAGAAGCAGAACCATTCCCGCAACCTCGTCGCCGCACAGGATCCTGGTGGCGCGGATGTGGACGGTCCGGCCCGAAGGCAGCGAAATCGATTCCGCGCTGCGGTCGCGTCGGGTCATGAGGAAACGCGCGTGCTCGTGGATCGCGAGTTGTTCCTCCGGGGTGAACATGTTCTGTGAGCGCCGGTTCATGATCACGGTCTCGCCGATCGCCATGACCGCTTGACGCGGACGCGAATCGGCCTTGACGTACATCTCGAACAACGCCTGCTCCGCCTGGTTCCGGTCGAGGAGCAGATTGCGGCCTATGTCCATGGCTGCGGACTTGACCAGGGCGTGCAGGAGCGGGGACCAGCTCTCGGCGAGCATGCTGACGTCGAGGACGCCTTCGATCCTGCCGGAGATGGGATCCAGAATCGGCGCGCCGGTGCAGGCGAACTGCACCAGTGCGTCGTTGAAATGTTCGGGGCCCACAATGCTGATCGCAGAACCGGATTCGAAGACGGTGCCGATACCGTTGGTTCCCACACCCTGTTCTGCGTAGCTGAACCCGGGCAGGAAATCGACCCGATCGAGCAGCCTGCCGACGAAATTGGAGCAGTCGCGGCGATCGACGATGCGGGCGTGGGCGTCGGTGAGCGCGATACCGACGGGGACATCCGCGATGTCGGCGGAGAGTCGCTCGAGGACCGGTCGTGCGCACCGTACCAGTCGCGAATCGAAGTCGATGTCGTCGTGATACTCCACGTGGAACGTTGCGTAATCGACGCCGGCGGACTGGCTGCGCTGCCACGAGGCGGCAACGACGTCGGGAACCCCGGCTGCTCCGGCGCTCCCGTATTCGAGGAAGTCCGCTCGCGCCGCGGCAATGCGCAGTCGCTCGCGCTCGTCGACCATGGATGCACCCTTCTTGCGATTCGATTTGTCCGAAAATGAGACCTGCGTCACATCATTATCGGCTCGTTTCCCGAGTCTGGCGACCTCCCGGCTGTCCGATCTTGGGACAGTCCGGCCTCTTGGGACAGCGGAAGCATTGTTCGCAGTCGTGATCCACATCACAGGAAAGGGTCGAACAATGGCTATCGGTACACCAACTGCCCACCGCACCCTGGACGCCCTGATCATCGGCGCGGGGGTGGCCGGCCTCTACCAACTGCACCTGTTGCGGGAACAGGGACTGAACGTCCGCGTGTTCGAGACCGCCGCCGACGTGGGGGGGACGTGGTACTGGAACCGTTACCCCGGTGCGCGCTTCGATTCGGAGGCCTACATCTACCAGTACCTGTTCTCGGAAGAGCTCTACAAGAACTGGAGTTGGAGCCAGCGGTTCCCCGCTCAGCCCGAGATCGAACGGTGGATGCACTACGTGGCCGATGCGCTCGACCTTCGCCGGGACATCTCGTTCTCCACGACCGTCACGAGCGCCGAATACGACGAGAAGTCGGGCCGGTGGACCGTGCGGACCGACAGCGGAGAGGTCGTGGACACGCAGTTCCTCATCACGTGCTGCGGGATGCTCTCGGCGCCGCTGCAGGACCTGTTCCCGGGACAGCAGGACTTCGCGGGGCAGATCTTCCACACCTCGCGCTGGCCGCGTGAGGGAGCCGAGATCGCGGGCAAGCGGGTCGGCGTCATCGGCACCGGCGCCACGGGTATCCAGGTCATCCAGACCATCGTCGACGAGGTCGCGGACCTGACCGTGTTCGTCCGCACGCCGCAGTATGTGCTCCCGATGAAGAACCCGTCGTACAACGCTGACGACGTGGCGGCGTACAAGGCCCGCTTCGAGGAACTCCGCAGCACGCTGCCGCACACCTTCACCGGTTTCGAATACGACTTCCGATACGTGTGGGACGAGTTGA
The DNA here is from genome assembly GCF_053589115.1 of Rhodococcus sp. NPDC003383. Taxonomy (NCBI): domain Bacteria; kingdom Bacillati; phylum Actinomycetota; class Actinomycetes; order Mycobacteriales; family Nocardiaceae; genus Rhodococcus; species Rhodococcus sp. NPDC003383. The sequence goes on from NZ_JBSFRG010000041.1 coordinate 7,587, forward strand.
CGCCCGAGCAACGACGCGAGGTGCTCGAGGAGATCTACGAGAACGGATCGCTGCAGCTGTGGCTGGCGTCGTTCGCCGAGATGTTCTTCGACGAGGCCGTCAGCGACGAGATCTCCGAGTTCGTGCGGGAGAAGATGCGGGCGCGGCTGGTCGACCCGGAACTGTGCCGGCTCCTGATCCCCGAGGACTACGGGTTCGGCACCCACCGGGTGCCGCTCGAAACCGGCTACCTCGAGGTCTACCACCGACCCCACGTCACGGCGGTGGGCGTGCGCGAGAACCCGATCTCCCGCATCGTGCCCGAAGGGGTGCTGCTCGCCGACGGCACCCTGTACGAGCTGGACGTGATCATCCTGGCCACCGGTTTCGACGCGGGCACCGGCGCCTTGACCCGCATCGACATCCGCGGTGTCGGCGGACGGTTGCTGAAGGACGACTGGTCGCGGGACATCCGCACGACGATGGGGCTGATGGTGCACGGCTACCCGAACATGCTCACCACCGCTGTTCCCCTCGCCCCGTCCGCGGCGCTGTGCAACATGACCACCTGCCTGCAGCAGCAGACCGAGTGGATCGACGAGTGCATCCGGTACATGCGGAAGAACGGCTACACCGTGATCGAGGCGACCGAGGAGGGGGAGGCCGCGTGGGTCGCCCACCATGACGAGACCGCCGCCGCGAACCTGATCTCGAAGACGAACTCCTGGTACACCGGCTCGAATGTCGAGGGCAAGCCGCGCCGGGTGCTGTCGTACACCGGCGGTGTCGGCACCTATCGGGAGAAGACGCTCGAGGCCGCCGCTGCCGGCTACAAGGGATTCGAACTGCGATGAGCACCGACACCGTGAAGGGACGACAGATCATGACCGAAGCACTTCGCGCATCCGTCGATGCGATCCTGAACAAGACTGTCACCGCCGAGGCGCCGGTGCCGGGAGTGGTCGCGATGGTGACCGACCGGGAAGGCAACGTCTACGAGGGCGCGGCGGGAAAGCGCCGAATCGACCAGGACGCGGCGATGACGACGGACGATGTCTTCGCGCTCTTCTCGACGACGAAGGCCTTCACCGCGACCGCGGCACTGCAGCTGGTGGAGCAGAACCGCCTCGACCTCGACGCGCCGGCGGGCAAGTACGTTCCGGAGCTGGGAAGCGTCCAGGTCATCGAGGGGTTCGACGACTCCGGCGAACCGGTGCTTCGAGAACCCCGCCGCGACATCACCACCCGCATGTTGCTCACCCACACCGCCGGATTCGGCTACGACTTCTTCAACGAGAAGTACCGGCGCCTGGCGGAGGAGAAGGGACAGCCGAGCGTCATCACCGCCACGAAGCAGGCACTGGACACTCCGCTGTTGTTCGACCCCGGGGACCGTTGGGAGTACGGCAGCAACCTCGACTGGTGCGGCCGGGTGATCGAGGCGATCACCGGGAACCGGCTCGGCGACGTGTTCTCTGCCGGGATCTTCGAGCCGCTCGGCATCGAGAGCATGACCTTCGAACTCGACGACACGCGCCGTGCCGATCTGGCCGGGATGCACGCCCGCAATTCCGACGGATCGCTTTCCGTGATGGACTTCGAACTGCCGTCCCCGCCGGAAGTGCACATGGGGGGTCACGGCCTGTACGGCACTGTCGGTGACTACATGCGGTTCATCCGGATGTGGCTGAACGACGGAAAGGGTGAACACGGGCAGGTCCTGCGACCGGAGACGGTCCGGATGGCCGTGCAGAATCATCTCGGGGAACTTCCCGTGACACCGCTGCCCGGCGTCATCCCGTCGCTGTCGAACGACGCCGAGTTCTTCCCCGGGATCTCGAAATCGTGGTCGCTGCCGTTCATGATCAACAACCAGCAGGCTCCCACCGGGCGACCCGCCGGTGCACTGGGGTGGGCGGGGCTCGCCAACCTGTTCTACTGGATCGATCGACAGTCCGGATACGGGGGATTCTGGGCGACCCAGATCCTGCCGTTCGGTGATCCCACCTCGTTCGGTGGCTACCTCGAATTCGAATCGGCGCTGTACGCGTCGCTCGACCGACGGTGAGCCGGGGGGACGCGCTCGGGCTCGGCCCGAGCGCGTCCCTGCGTGTGCCGGTCGGGGAACTACCGCACGATCGGGACGGTGGCGAAGCTCGGCGCGGACGGATCGAGCCGGATGTGCTGCGGTTTCAGACCGCTGTCGTGAAGCATCGGACCCAGTGGCAGCGACCGCGGCACGCTCGACGCGTACACGTCGATCCGGAGCCGGTGACCCGGTTGCAGGATCGCGTCGGTGAGCACCGTCGAGATGTCCAGGCGGGTGGGCACACCGGTCTCGAGGGTCTCCCGCGTGTCGAGCGTCAGGTACGGGACGGCGTGGGCGTAGTCGCCGGCGGGGGTGAAGGTGCTGCGGGAGTCGTCGATCGCGCGCAGCGACGCGACGAGCGAACCGGAGGTCAGGACGGTCGAACGGCCGTCGGGCGCCACGTCGTTCACGGTCACCGACCAGAAGCCGTCGGGGGCGTCGAGGACGGTGTTCAGGTGCACGTTGATCGCGCCGGAGATCTCGGTCGGTTCGGTGACCGGGGCGCCGGTGAACGTCAGACCCTCCGCCTCGTTGAAGCGGGCGTCCTTGGTGCAGTTCGAACCGAGCAGCACCGTGATTCCGGCGGTGCCGACGGCCGATTCGCGCGAGCAGAACCCGCGCAGACCCGGCGCGATCGTCAGATCCTGGGTGCCGGAGGGCGCCTCGGGCGTGAGGCTTCCGTCGAAGGCGGCGTGGCCCGCGGTGCCGCTCGGGGCGCCGGACAGATAGAACTTCTCGAATTCGGCACCGGCACGGGGGAACTGATCGGTGGTGGTCCATCCGCCGCCCTGCTGGAACAGGGTGACCGGCCCGTAGTTCTCGATGCCGTTGTCGATTCCTTTGAGCCAGTGGTCGAACCAGGCGCGCTGCAGGGTGCCGAGCTTCGGCGGGAAGCCCGGCCTGCCGAAGTCGGTACCGGCGACGACGTGGTAGCCGTCGCCCATCATCAGCTGCTTCTCGCCCGGCGCGACCGGGATGCGGTTGTAGATGTCCGGCTCGCTGTTGGCGAAGATGTCGTGCCAGCCCCCGTACACGAAACTGGGCACTTCGATCGACTCGAGATTCGCGGTGCGGTCCTGGTAGAACGGTCCGTCCTGCGCGACCTCGAGTGCGTTGGGGGAGACCCCTTCGACGGTGGGGGCTGTGACCGCCTCGACGAGTTCGGGAAGTTTGGTGGCGGGGTCGGCCATCCGGTCGCGCAGCCACTGCGCGTCGAAGTTGCCCTGCAGCAGCGCCTGCACGTCCGGGATCCACTTGAGCCCGTTGACGAGAGCGAGCCACATCGGCATGAATCCGATACCGAGTGCGCCGCCGGTGCCGACGATGTCGCGCAGCAGGTCGTTACCGGGTTCCACCGCGAAAATCGCGTCGAGCGCGTCCGGTTGCAGACCCGCACCCTGCAACTGGTTGATCGCCGAGTAGGACACGCCGCTGGTGCCGACGCGGCCGTTCGACCACGGCTGCTTCGACGCCCAGTCGATGACCTCGACGGTGTCCTGCTGTTCGCGCGGGCCGAGGACCTGCCATTCACCCTGCGAGAATCCGGTGCCGCGGACGTCGACGATGACCTGCGTGTAGCCGTTCTGCACGAGGTCGCGGTTGAGTCCGAAGACCTGCACGAGTCCGCCGCCGGTCGTCTTCGCGAGCTCGGTGACCCCGTCGTACGGGGCGGCGAAGTTCAGCGTGTCGCCGAGGCCCTCGACCAGCGGGGCGAGGGTGGGGTCGTCGGCCACGACGGTTCCCAGGGTCGAGAGCAGCTTGGTGTAGGGCGTGAGGTTGAGGACGACGGGGGTGGGCTCCGCGATCGGTGTCCCGTTCGCGTCCGCGGGGCGGAAGACGTTGGCGCGCAGGACGGTGCCGTCGCTCATCGTGATGGGGACGTCCCATTCGACGGCGGTGTTCGGGTACGCGTCGGGTGCGTCGACCGCGGCCTGCCAGGCGGCAGCGTCGGTCCCGCCGGACGGATCGGCGCCGGCAACCGGTGTCGCGGTGATCGCGGCGGCGACTGTGGTGGCGGCGACGGCCACCGACGCGATCGCCCCGCGCAGGAATCGTCTCTTCACCCGGAACCCCCATCTCGACGGTGAAAACCCCGGAAAACGTATCCCGATCGGTGGGGTGGGTCAACGATCTGCGCACGGGTGTCCGCTATTTGTTCAGCGGAATCCGCCGTCGGACCGGACGATGGTCCCGGTGGTGAAACTCGACGCGTCGCTCGCGAGAAACAATGCAGCGCCCACGATTTCGTGGGGTTCACCGATCCGCTTCAGGTGCACGGCCTCACCCGACTGCCGGATCTGTTCCGGGGTCCAGGCATTGGAGATGTCCGTGCGGTAGGGGCCGGGCATGAGGGTGTTGACGCGCACCTCGGGCGCGAGCAGGTCGGCGAAACCCTCGGTCATGGCGTTGAGACCGCGCTTGGCGGAGGCGTAGTGGATGAACGCGCCGGAAGGGTGCAGCGAGCCGCTGCTGCTCACGTTGATGATCGAGCCGCTGCCCTGCTCCTTCATTCGGGGACCGACGAGCTGGGTGAGCCGGAACGGCCCTTTGAGATTCAGTCCCAGCACGCTGTCCCACAGCGCCTCGGTGACGTCGGCGATGTTCCGGTAGACGGGGGACATACCGGCGTTGTTGACGAGGATGTCGATGCGTCCGAAGGTCGCGTAGGCGGCGTCGACGAGTCCTTCGATCTCGTCCCAGTGGCCCATGTGGCAGGCATAGGCGAGGGCGCGCCGGCCGGTGGTCTCCTCGATCTCGGCGACGACCTTCTCGCAGTTCTCGATCTTGCGGCTCGCGACGACGACGTCGGCGCCGGCCTGTGCGAACGCGAGCGCGATCTCCTTGCCCATGCCGCGGCTGCCGCCGGTTATCAGCGCGACCTTGCCGTCGAGACGGAATCGGTCGAACGGTGCGGGTATCGCGTCGGTCATCGAGCTGCCCTCTCGTCAGAAAATGGTGTTCTCGTTCTCAAGAACGTTATTCTTGACGTTAACGGACGACGGTGGCTCTGGGAAGTACCCCGCACGCCGAAGCGCCGCCCCGCGACGGAAAAGCGGGACGGCGCTCGGGTTCTGTGAAGCTCCGGTGCTGCGAATACTCGCGTACTGCGCAATCAGCGCAGCGCAGCCAGTGCGTCGATGCGTTCGACGGCCTCGGCCACGATGCGGTCGATCAGTTCCCGGCAGCTCGGCAGGTCGTCGATCATGCCGACCACCTGACCGGACGCCAGCACCCCGGCTTCGGTGTTGCCCTCGACCAGTCCGGCCTTGAGCAGCATCGGGGTGTTCGCGGCCATGATGATCTGCTGCCACGTCCGGTCGCCGGACCGCTTCATCGCCAGGCCGTCCTTGACGAGCGTCGACCACTTCATGCCGGTCATCGACTTGAACTTCATCGCGTTCTTCGTCGCCGCCACGAGTCCCTTCGCATAGCTGGACTTCTCGAGCGCGTCGACCAGGTCCGTGTTGAGGACCCGATGCGGCATGCCGTCGACCTTCACGGACACCGTGGTGTCCTGCAGCCCGCGCGAAAGGTACTGCTGCTTCACCGAATCCGGCACCGCGGAGTCGCTGGTGAGCAGAAACCGGGTACCCATGGCCACGCCCGCCGCACCGTACGCCAGCGCCGCCGCGAGCCCGCGGCCGTCGAAGAATCCGCCCCCGGCGACCACCGGGATGTCGACGGCGTCGAGCACGGACGGCAGCAGCAGCGTCGTGGCGACACCACCGGTGTGGCCGCCGCCCTCGCCGCCCTGGACGATCACCGCGTCGGCGCCCCACGACGCGACCTTCACCGCGTGCTTGGCGGCGCCGATCGACGGGATCACGACGATGCCGTGATCCTTGAGCTTGGCGATCAGATCCTTCTTCGGTGCCAGCGCGAACGAGGCGACCTTGACGTTCTCGCGGATGAGCAGGTCGATGCGCTGCGCGGCGTCCGACGCGTCGGCGCGGATGTTCACGCCGAAAGGCTTGTCCGTCAACGACTTCGTCTTCGCGACGGCGGCCTCGAGCTCGTCGTAGGTCATCGTCGCGGACGCCAGGATGCCGAGCCCGCCGGCATTGCAGGTGGCCGCGGTGAGGCGGGGGCCGGACACCCAGCCCATGCCGGTCTGCACGATCGGATGTTCGATGCCGACCAGCTTCGTCAGCGCCGTCTCGATCCGGGGGGCACTCATGCGGCGACCTCGCGGTCGCGCAGGTTCCTCGGATCCAGGACCTCACGGATGATCCGCAGTTCCTCGGCGGTGGGTTCGCGGGTGACCCCGGCGTCGGCCAGGTCCGCGACCTCGAAGGAGGTGTTGTCCGCGACCTCGTCGGCGGTGACGCCGGGGTGCAGGCTCAGCGCGCGGAAGGTGTGGCCCGGGCCGCCGAAGTCGAAGACGCCGAGGTTGGTGACGACGCGGTACACGTTCAGGTACTTGTATGCCGGGTTCTCCGGATCGACCTTGTCCCAGCCCACACCGGCGACGACGTCGACCTTGTCGCAGAACACGCGCTTGTTGTGCTTGCCGACCCAGTAGCTGGTGGCGTGGTTGATGGTGTTGCCCGGGGCGCCGCGGACGCCGAACATCTGGCGGGTCGGCTGCTGCAGCGGACCGAACGCAGACAGGTTCTGGTTGCCGTAGCGGTCGATCTGGTTGGCACCCATGACGACATGGCGCCGGCCGGAGGCGACGACGTCGAACACCTTGCGGAACGGCATCCAGCCCTCGATCGCACCCTTCGCACCGACCGCGGGGGTGTCGGCGAGGATCAGTGCCTCGCCGTCGGTGATGAGCAGGTCGGGCTCGGTGGTCAGGCGCGCCAGGCGCGCACCGATCTGCGACATCGTCGACATCGGGCTGGCCATGATCTCGCCGGCCCCGGCGAAGATGTCGGCGCACGCGATCGCGCAGTACTCGGCGCGCGTGATGGTCTCGGTGGAGGTCATGCTTGCTCCCCAGTCTTTTCGGAATCCGCGTGGAATTTCTCGACGGCGGCCTGGTAGTCGTCCTCGGATCCGGACAGGAACCGGTCGACGAACGCCTGCCACGACGCGGGGGTCTTGGCGGCCTCGGCGTAGTGGCGCTGGAACTTCTCGTCCCGGCCGTAGGACTCGCCGGCGAGGGTGAAGTGGGCGCCGTTCGGGGCCTCGACGACACCGTCGACCATCATGCGGTTGAGGATCAGCTGCTGCAGCGGAACCTCTTTGACGAGCTGCTCGGTCTCGACGATCTTCTCCACGGAGACGAAGCGCTTCTCGGCGGCCAGGCAGTACAGGTCGTCGAAGTACGGGTCGACGCCCTGGTAACCCGCATTGCCGTGGGCGTCACCGATGTTCAGGTGCACGAAGGCCGCGTCCAGGTTCAGGGCGGGCATCGCGATCAGCGTCTCGTGCTTGCCGGAGGCGTCCGGGTAGGGGGAGGTGACGGTCTGCAGTTCGTCGCCCCAGAAGTTCTGCACGTCCGAGCCGAGGCCGGCGCGGATCGGCAGGAACGGCAGGCGCGCGGCGGCGGCTTCGAGGCCGCACTTGACCATGCCCTCGTCCATCTCGCGGGCGACGATGGCGCCCTCGGTGCGGGCCTTGGAGAACCACGGATCGTAGAACGGGGCCGAATCGAGCGACACGAAACCGTAGTACGCCTTCCTGACCTTGCCGGCCGAGCACAGCAGGCCCAGGTCCGGTCCGCCGTAGGTGACGACGGTCAGATCCTTCACGTCCGAGCGCAGGATCGCGCGCACGAACGCCATCGGCTTGCGTCGCGAACCCCAGCCGCCGAGTCCGATGGTCATGCCGCTGCGCAGCTGCCCGACGGCGTCGTCGAGAGTAATCCTCTTGTCACGCACTGTTTTTCTCTCCCTACTTGTTCGCGCGCGGCTTGCCGGTCGCGACGAATTCGTCGCGGTGCTCGTCGGCGACGCCGGCGAGGTTCAGCTCGAAGGTGAATCCCTGTTCGAGGCGGTAGGCGTTCTTCACGTCCACCGGGTCGATGCGGTTGATCGCTTCCTTCGCGCGGCGGATCACGCGGGTGTCCTTCGCGGCGATCAGGCCGGCGACCTCGCGGGCGGCGGCGTCGAGTTCGGCGCGCGGCACCACCTTGTAGACGGAGCCGAAGTGGTGCAGCTGCTGCGCGGTGACGTTCTGCGCCGTGTAGTACAGGGTGCGCATCAGGTGCTGCGGGACCAGGCGCGACAGGTGGGTGGCGGCGCCGAGCGCGCCGCGGTCGACCTCGGGAAGCCCGAAGACCGCGTCGTCGGACGCGACGATGACGTCTGCGTTGCCGACCAGGCCGATGCCGCCGCCCACGCAGAAGCCGTTGACGGCGACCACGACCGGGACCTCGCAGTCGTAGACGGCGGAGAACGCGGCGGCGCAGCCGTGGTTGGCGGCGATGAGCGCGTCGTACCCCTCGGTGGCCTGCATTTCCTTGATGTCCACGCCGGCGTTGAAGCCGCGACCCTCGGACCGCAGGATCACGACGTGGGTGTCCGGGTCCTTGCCGGCGGCGAGGACCGCGTCGGCCAGTTCGAACCACCCGGCGGACGGAATGGCGTTCACGGGCGGGTAGTCGACGGTGACCGTGGTGATTCCCGCGCCGTCGGAGGTGGAGGTGATGCCCATGGCATGTTCCTTACGTCGGTACCGAACCAAGCGATTGCTTGGTAAGCTAGCACACGCCCGCTCCGCGGCACAGGGTCCGCCATGTGGTGGTGGAGCCGGACTCAGTGCCCGGACGGGTCTTCCGTCCAGGGGTGACGCCGGACGATCTTGCCGGTTGTGTTGCGCGGCAGAAGATTCCGCGTGATCTTCCAGCGGGTGGGCACCTTGAAGTACGCGAGCCGATCGGCGAGATAGGCGGTCAGTTCCTCCTTCGTCGCCTCCCTTCCGGGGGCGAGAACGACGACCGCGCACACCTCCTCACCCCACTCGGGATGCGGATCGCCGATGACCAGGCATTCCCGCACGGCGGGGTGCCCGCCGAGTACCCGTTCGATCTCCGACGGGTAGATGTCCTCGCCGTTCTGCCGGATCAAATCGGCACGCCTGCCCAGCAGGCGCAGCCGGCCGTTCTCGACCACGCCCAGGTCACCGGTCCGCAGCCACCGATCGGGGGTGATCGCCGCCGCGGTCGCGGCCTCGTCGCCCCAGTAGCCGAGCATCACGAACGGGCTGCGCACGCACACCTCGCCGACGTGACCGTCCGGCAGCCACCCGCCGTGCTCGTCCCGGATCTCCATGCTCACCGTGATCACCGGTGGACCCACCGTGCCCGGATACCGCTCGAGATCCTGCGCGCTGGCCACCGCGATCGACGTGCTGCACTCGGTCATGCTGTAGCTGTCGACGACCGTGTACCGGCCGAACGGCAGCCGCTCCCGCAGCCGCTGCTTGAACTCGGGGGACGTCGGTTCCGACGACAGGGTGAACCGGGTCAGCGAACCCAGGTCGTACCGGTCCAGGTCGGGGATCTCGAGCATCCGCGCGGCCATCGAGGGGACCGCGTTCCAATGCGTGATCTGCTCGTTCTCGATGATCTCGAGGACGCGGTGCACGTCGAACCATCCCTGGTTCATCACGACGGTGCTGCCGGTCGCGAGCCGCGGGACGATCGTGTTGTGCAGGCTGGTGATGTGGCACAGGGGAGAAGTCAGCAGGTACCGCGCCTCGTACGGGGCGTCCCGGTCGTACACCTCCCCGCACCAAGTCGTGGAGATCGCATCGGCGAACCGGTGATAGTCCGTGACCGCCAACAGATTCCGCTGTGAATGCAACGCGCCCTTCGGGTCGCCGCTCGTACCCGAGGTGTAGAGCAGGACGGCCGGATCGTCCTCGTCCACGCGCGGCGGCGGCGGTCGCATCCCGGCGAACTCGGCGATCAGCCGCGGGAGATCACCCTCGACGGTCAGCACGATCGTGCCGTCCGGGCTGCGCCCGGAGAGGGCCTCGGCGCGCGGCTCGTCCGCGAACACCACCCGCGGCGCGGAGTTGCGGATCCCGAAGTCGATCTCGGGCTGCGCCCACCACGCGTTCAATCCGACGGTGATCGCACCGAGCGCCTGCGTCGCCCAGAACGCGGTGACCCACTCGGGCCGGTTCGCCGACAGGATCGCGACGCGGTCGCCGACCCCGACGCCGTACCGCTGCTGCAGGGCCGCCGCGAGCGCGTACGCATCCCGCGCGTGCTCGGCGAACGAGATCCGCCGCGTCGCCGTCACGAGATACTCCCGGTCGCCCCAGGCCTGTGACCGCTCCAGCAGATCCGCGACGGCGGTGTCACGGTTGCGCATGACGGGCATCTCGGTGCCCAGCACGTCGCTCATCACGATCTCGAAGGCGCCGCCGCGCCCCGTCAGACGCGAGACCAGCTGGTCGAGGAACTGCTCCGGATCGGGTGGCACGGTCATCGCGGGCCTCCCTTCTCGACCGAACGTCCGGCCGAAGACTCTCACGCCCGTCGCGCCGCCATCCGAACGTACCGGTGAGTGGGACCTGCACAGATGCCCGGGGTGGCCGCGCTCCTAACGTGCTTGCCCGGGCGTCCGCGTGCGGGCGCCGGCAACGATTCGGAGGTGGCAGTGCAGACGTTCGCCGAAGTCGTACGTGCCCGCAAGGGCGACGACAAGGTCGGAGTGCGGTTCGAGGACCGGCAGTGGACCTGGGACGAGGTGGTGCAGCAGAGCGCGGATCGTGCCGCCGCGCTCGTCGCGGCCGTGCCCGCCCCGGCCGGCCGGCAACGCCACATCGGGGTGCTGCTCGAGAACGTGCCGGACTTCGTGTTCTGGATCGGGGCCGGTGCCCTCGCCGGAGCCGTGGTCGTGGGGATCAACGCCAGCCGCAGCGGCCCGGAGCTCGCCGAGGACATCCGCCAGGCCGACGTGGATCTCCTCGTCACCGAATCACGCCTGGCGCACCTCGTCGACGGCACCGGCCACGGACTGCCCGCCGACCGCATCCTCGACATCGATACGCCCGCCTACACGCGGTTCCTCGAACCGCACCGCGGGTCCGCTCTCCCCGACACGGTGCCCGCGGCCGACGACATCGCGCTGCTGCTGTTCAGCTCCGGGTCCACCGGCCGCCCCAAGGCGGTGATCGTCACGCAGGGCCGGCTCGGGCGGCTCGTCGACGTGCTCGTCGAACGCACCCACATGCGCCGCGACTCGGTCGCGTACCTGTGCATGCCGCTGTTCCACGGGAACGCCGTCATGCTCAACCTCGGCACCGCGATGCGGGTCGGCGCGACCGTCGGCCTGATCCGCAAGTTCTCCGCGAGCCGCTTCTCGGAGGACATCCACCGGTTCGGCGCGACCTTCGTCAACTACGTCGGCCGCGCCCTGTCGTACGTGCTGAACCGGCCCGAGGACCCCCGCGACCGCACCGGAACCCTCGAGGTGGCGTTCGGCACCGAAGCATCCGAGGTCGACGTCGCCCGGTTCTCCGAGCGGTTCGGCTGCACCGTCATCGAGGGCTACGGCTCGAGCGAAGGCGTCCTGCGCATCAACCGCACCCCCGACACTCCGCCCGGGTCGCTCGGGGTCGCCGCCGGCGGCACCGACGCCCGCATCCTCGACGAGAACACGGGGCTCGAATGCCCCCGGGCTCGGTTCGACGAGACGGGCCGGCTGCTGAACCCGGAGGCGCTCGGGCAGATCGTCGCGATCGGTGCGGCCGCCTCGTTCGAGGGCTACTACAAGAACCCGGGTGCCGCCGCGGACCGGATCCGCGGCGACGACTTCTGGACCGGCGACCTCGGTTACCGCGACGCCGACGGCTACTTCTACTTCGCGGGACGGGCCTCGGACTGGCTGCGCGTGGACAGCGAGAACTTCGCCGCCGCGCCCGTCGAACGGATCCTGCAGCGCCTTCCCGGCGTGCTGTCGGCCCCGGTGTTCGCGGTGCCGGACCCGACGACCGGCGATCAGGTGATGTGCGCCGTCGAACTCGACGCCGGTGCCGTGTTCGACCCGGTCGCCTTCGGCCGTGAGCTGGCCGAACAACCGGACATGGGGGACAAGTGGTGGCCGCGGTTCGTGCGGGTCACCGACCGGATTCCGCTGACCGGCAGCAACAAGATCGACAAGGCGCCGTTGCGGGCGGTCGCGTGGTACACCGACGACCCCGTCTACGTGCGTGTCGGGCGCACCCCCGAATACGTTCTGCTCGACGAGTCCGCCCGCGCCGACATCGAACGCGACTTCGTCGCGAACGGTCGCGCGGCGCTGCTCCCGGCGCCGGTCGGCTGAGCCCGACCCCGGATCCCGGCGAGTGGGACCTGCGATTCCGCCGCTTCCGGACTCACCTACCGTGAGGATCGAAGGAGCACGGAAACCTCAGTAGCACTTTCGATCCCACCGACCACCACTGCCGAAAGGACGGCCAGCCGTGAGCTTGGAAACCACCGGTACTTCCGACATCCGCGAGATCGTCACCGGTACCGCTCCCACCCGCTTCGCCCGCGGCTGGCACTGCCTCGGTCTGGCGGAGAGCTTCCGGGACGGGAAGCCGCACTCCGTCGAGGCGTTCGGCACCAAACTCGTCGTGTGGGCCGACACCGCCGGGGAACTCCAGGTTCTCGACGGGTACTGCCGGCACATGGGCGGCGACCTCAGCCAGGGAACGATCAAGGGCGACGACATCGCCTGCCCGTTCCACGACTGGCGCTGGGGCGGCAAGGGCAAGTGCACCAACATCCCCTACGCCCGCCGGGTCCCGCCGCTCGCGAAGACCCGCGCGTGGCGCACCCTCGACCAGGACGGTCTGTTCTTCGTCTGGCACGACCCCGAGGGCAACCCGCCGCCGGCCGACGTCACGATCCCGCGCATCGAGGGTGCCACCAGCGACGAGTGGACCGACTGGGTCTGGTACACCACCGAGGTCGACACCAACTGCCGCGAGATCATCGACAACATCGTCGACATGGCGCACTTCTTCTACGTGCACTACTCGTTCCCGACGTTCTTCAAGAACATCTTCGAAGGTCACGTCGCGACCCAGGTCATGCACGGCAAGGCACGTGACGACATGCGCCCGAACACCGAGGGGCAGCCGAAGATGCTGGGCAGCCGCTCGGAGGCCTCGTACTTCGGACCGTCGTTCATGATCGACGACCTGAAGTACGAGTACGAGGGCTACGACATCGAGTCGGTTCTGCTCAACTGCCACTACCCGGTCTCGGCCGACAAGTTCGTGCTGATGTACGGCATGATCGTCAAGAAGTCGCCGCAGCTGCCCGACGACGTCGCCCTCGAAACCGCCAGGAAGTTCGGTGATTTCATCGCCCGCGGTTTCGAGCAGGACATCGAGATCTGGAAGAACAAGACCCGCATCGAGAACCCGCTGCTGTGCGAGGAGGACGGCCCGGTCTACCAGCTGCGCCGCTGGTACGAGCAGTTCTACGTCGACGTCGCGGACGTGACCCCGGAGATGACCGACCGGTTCGAGTTCGAGATGGACACCACGCGTCCGGTCGCGGCGTGGATGAAGGAAGTCGAAGCGAACGTCGCCGCCCGGGCGGCCCGCGCGGCGAAGGCGGACACGGATGCAGCCCCTGCGGTGCAGTGAGTGCCAGGCCCAGGTGCTCGTGCGGAAGAACAGCTGGGAGCACACCGAGGTCCAGTGGAACGCGCAGGCGCGCAGCCGCTGTCATGAACTCGGGGGTGCGGCGGGATCGGGTCGCCGGCCGGGCGCACCGGTCCTGACGTGTTCGGCGTTGGAAGCCGGTGTGGCCCGCGCCGCAACCGAGGGGCTGATCGACGTCCTCGACGACGCGCCTATTCCCGGCCCGATCCTCCAGTAGTTCGATCCGATTCGTGTCGGCTCGCGTAACAACGGAAATCCGAAGGACAGTGATGAGCGAAACCCTGCAGATCGACAGTGCCCGTTACGGCAGGTGGGCGGTGATCGCCGGTGGCTCCGAGGGAGTCGGCGCTGCCTTCGCCGACGAACTCGGCCGCGCCGGGTTCGATCTGCTGCTGATCGCCCGCAAGCCGGGACCGCTCGAGGACACCGCCGCCGCGGTGCGCGAGCACGGCGTCGAGGTGCGCACGCTCGCACTGGATCTGCTCGCCGACGACGCCGTCGAGCAGATCCGCACGGCCACCGCGGACCTCGAGGTGGGACTGTTCATCTTCAACGCCGGCGCCAACAGCTACGGCCACGAGTTCGTCACCGGCGACCTCGACGGTTTCCGCGGCGTCATCGATCTGAACGTGCACCGGCAGGTCGAGCTCGCGCACCTGTTCGGGGCGCGCATGAAGGACATGGGTCGCGGCGGGATCATGTTGCTCGGATCCCTTGCCGGGTACATGGGTTCGGAGCACCAGAGCATCTACGCGGCGTCGAAGGCCTTCAGCCGGGTGTTCGCGGAGAGCCTGTGGCTCGAGCTCGCGCCGTACGGCGTCGACGTTCTCGAACTGGTTCTCGGTGTCACCCGTACCCCCGCGATGGAACGTGCCGGGCTGAACTTCGACGTGCCGGGCATGCTCGTGTCCGAGCCGGAGGAGGTCGCCCGCGAAGGTCTCGAGCACCTCGCCGACGGCCCGGTGTGGGTTGCGGGCGGCAACTACAAGGCTGCGGTCAAGCGCAGCGGATTCCCGCGCGACGCACTGGTCCGCGGCGCGGCCGAGGCGATGCGCGCGCTGCTGAACCGCTGACCCCGCCCCCGTGCGCGTTTTCGGTAGTTCCCGCTACCGAAAACGCGCACGAGAAGTTTCGAGGAAGACGCCCACGACATACGTTGGGCGTCTTCCTTTTTTGGTTCCTGCTGAGTGAGACCGCGGAGGCGGCAGGCACATTCGGAGCGGGAAAGTGATGTGGGACACGGCTGTTGCCGTCGTTCCCTCCCTCTCCCTTCACCCGCGTACCGCAATACGCGGTGCGCCGAAAAGTCTGGAACCGAATCTGTGACTTCCGATGCGACTCGAGTCGAACCTCTGATTCCCGATCCACCGGCCAAGGGGCGCTACGCCCGCCAACGTCCCGTCTGGGTGATCGTGGCGGTGCTGATCGCCGTCGAGATCATCAGCGCCTTCGAAACATCGATGATGTACGCCGCGATCCCCACGCTCATCAAGGATTTCGGCAGCGACGCCACCACGGTCGGCTGGGCCGTCACGGCGTTCCTCCTGGTGGCCGCGGCGTCCGCGGCCGCATGTGGCCGGCTGGGCGACATGTACGGCCGCGAACGCGTGTTGGTCGTCCTGCTCGCCCTCGCAGCCCTCGGCTCGCTCATCAGCGCCCTGGGCGACAGCCTCGGCAGCATCATCGTCGGCCGGACGATCCAGGGCGTGGCCGGCGCGATCCTGCCGCTGTGCATCGGCCTGGCACGTGAGCACCTTCCCCCCGCGCGTGTACCCGTCGCCGTCGCGCTGATCTCGGGCACCGCGGTGACCGCCGGTGCCGCCTCGCTGCTCGTCGCCGGGCTGCTCATCGACTACGCGAGCTGGCACATGATCTTCGTGGTCGCTGCAGCCTACTCGCTGTTCGCGTTGTTCCTCGTGCTGTTCGTTCTGCCCTGGCGACCCCCGAAGGGAACGAAGGAGGCGATCGACTACATCGGCGCCGTCCTGTTCGCCGCATCCGTCGCCGCGGTGCTGCTGGGCATCAACAAGGTCGGCGCGTGGGGCTGGTCCGACCCGCGGTTCCTCGCGCTCGTCATCGGTGGACTCGCCGGGCTCGCGTTGCTCGTGCGGTGGGAACTGAAGGTCCCGAACCCGCTCATCAGCGTGCGCCTGTTCGCCGATCGCAAGTTCTCCCTGACGATGCTCGCGACGCTCGCGATCGCGATGGGTCCGCTGGGCGTGGTGACCATGATCATCCCGATCGTGATGCAGTCCCCGACGACCGGGTCGTTCGGGCTGGGTCTGTCCGCGACGCACGCCGGGTGGCTGTCGTTCATAGGTTCGCTGTTCGGATTCGCGTGCACACCGATCAGCGGCCGGATCGCCGCGGCCGTGGGCGCGCGGATGTCGATGCTGCTCGGCAGCGCGCTGTTCGTCGTCGGTGTCGTCGTGATGCTGACCGCGCACAGTTCGGAACTTGCGATGACCGCGATGGTGGTCGTGGTGTCGGTCGCGACGGCGTTCGCATACACCGCGCTGCCCATCCTCGTCGTCGAGTCCGTGCCGGAACGCAACACCAGCGAGACGACCGGCACCCAGACCGTGCTGCGGATGGCGGGCCAGGGCGTCGGCACGTCGCTCGCGACGATGATCCTGACCGCGACGGTCACGTCGCAGGGTGCGATGACGATCACCGGCCTGAACCTCGTCGGTGCCATGATCGTGATCTGCACGGTCGTGGCCATCGCGCTCACGGTGATGATCCCGAAGCGTACCGCCGACTGAGTCGAATCCCACTGCCCGTGCGCGTTTCTGGTAGTTCCGACTACCGAAAACGCGCACGGGTGCGGGGGTCAGGTCAGGGTGCGCGCGTGCACGCCCTGATCGAACTCGGGGAGAGGGCCACCGGCACGCAGGGTCGTGGCGAGCTGCGGATCGGCGAGATGCAGGCGCCCGATCGCGGCGAGATCGAATTCTCCTGCGGCGAGCCGTCGTTCGAGTTCGGGAATGTTGTCGCGGGACGGTGCGGCCACGCCGAGGCGGGTCTCGCGCAACGTGGTCGCGATACCGACGCTGCCGACGGCCATCGACATCGCGCCGGTGAGTTTCTTCGCCCACCCCGCGAGCGACAGGTCGCTGCCCTCGAACGCGGCGACGTCGAAGCGGCGGATGCTCGCGTCGAACACGTCCACTCCCGCGTCGGCGAGGGCGCCGAGGATCGTGCCCAGCTCGTCCGGGGTCTCCGCGATGCGTGCGGTGTAGTCCTGCTGCTTGTGCTGCGAGAACCGGAAGAAGATCGGGGCGTCCTCGCCGATCCCGGCGCGGATCGCCGCGACCACCGCGGCCGGGAACCGGGTACGTCGCTGCAGGTCGCCGCCCCACTCGTCGTCGCGGCGATTGGTGCTCGCCCACAGGAACGCGTCGAGCAGGTAGCCGTGGCCGCCGTGCAGCGCGACCCCGTCGAACCCGACGTCCAGCGCGGCCCGCGCCGCGCGCGCGTAGGCGGAGATGACGTCGGTGATGTCGTCGTCGGTCATCGGCCGGCAGGGCCGCGAGGCCTGCGCGACGTACTCGTCCGAATAGGTCGTGACGCCGGGCTCGCCCCACACACCCGACGGGCGCATCGGCGTCAGAGCCGGGTCGACGTTGCTCGTCATCGCGCCCCACAGCGGCCCGACATGCCACAGCTGCGGGATGATCCGGCCGCCCTCGGCGTGGACGGCGTCGACGACGCGCCGCCACCCGTCGAGGGCGTCCTCGCCGTGCATCCGCGGGACCCGCGGGTTGTCGACGGCCGTCGGGTGGTCGATCGCGACGCCCTCGGTGACGATCAGGCCGGTTCCGCCGGCGGCGCGTCGCCGGTAGTACTCGGCGACGTCGGGCCCCGGCACGCCGCCGGGGGAGTGCGACCGGGTCATCGGCGACATCACGATCCGGTTGGGCAGCTCGAGCGAGCGCACCGTCAGGGGCCGGAAGAGTGGGGACAGGGTTCTCGTCATACGTTATCGGGAGCTTTCGTCGATTTCGGAAGGCGTTTTCGGAGAAGCGGATTCGAATTCGGCTCCGGCTTCGCCGGCGATCTCGCGCAGCGCCGCGAGCTGATCGCAGTAGTGGTCCGCGCCGGTGGCGGCGAAGGTCGCGCTCACGATCGTGGCGCCGATCGCGCGGCGTCGTTCGAGGGCCCGCAGGGTGGCGTCGCGGTCGCCGAGCGGATCGAGCGGGCGACCGGCGTCGAGGACGACGTCGAATCCCTCCGGCGGATCCACCTTGCGCAACATCTCGGCGATCTGCTGCACGGTGAGACCGAACGGCAGCCAGCCGTCACCGAGCGTGACCGCCCGACGCAGCGACCGACCGGTGCGGCCGCCGATCCAGAACGGCACCCGCGGCTGCACCGCGTGCGGGCGTACCTCGACGTCCTCGTAGTCGTAGTAGGTGCCGTGGAACTCGGGATTCGGGGTCGACAGTCCGGCACGCAGCGCGCGGAGCGCTTCGTCGGCACGGGCGCCGCGGTCCTCGAAGGACGCCCCGAGCAGTGCGAATTCCTCCTCGAGGCTGCCGACGCCCAGGCCGAGGATCAGCCGGCCGCCGCTGACGGCGTCGAGGGTGCCGTACCGCTTGGCGATCTCGAGGGGATGGTGGTAGCCGAGCACGAGCACCCGGGTGTTGAGCCTGATCCGGCGGGTGCGTGCGGCGAGGTATCCGAAGGTCGCCAGCGGGTCCCAGTAGACGCCGCCGCGTTCGGCGGCGATCCGGGTGGGGACGGCGACGTGTTCGCTGCAGGTGACGTGGTGGTAGCCGAGGCGATCGGCGGTCTCGGCGACGCGCGCGAGTTCGTCGATGCCGGCGTGGCGCTCCCATTCGGCGCGGGAGGCGGGGTGGCCGATGACCACGGGCGATGTGACACCTATGTACATGCGATCGAACCCCTCGTACGCGAACCCGGCGCGCGCCCGGGCGGCGGCCCGGGTGTGAAGCGCGTGATCGTCCTTCCCGACCGTTCTACCGGTCGGGGAACGGGTGGCCGGTGTGCTTCCTGTTCAGTGGGATGTTGTCAATCACGGCCCGATCGGCAATACTTGTTACGTCGGTCACAAGAATGAATTTCAGTCTCTTGGGGTCTCCCTCGGTCCGAGGGGTTGGAGGAGGTTACGTCGATGCCCGAATTCGATGCTGCTGCAGAGGAATACGAGACCACATCGGAGTCGACCCGGGGATCGTCGGCGCCGCAGCGCGAACTGCCCGCCTCCATGGTCGAGCGCATGACGCTGATCCTCGACGCCTTCGACAACGCCTCCTCCCGGCTCACCCTCGAAGAGGTGGCCTGCCGCACCGGGCTGCCCCGCTCCACCGTCCACCGCATCCTCGACCAGATGGTCCGGCTCGAATGGGTCGACCACGCGTCGTTCGGTTACTGTCTCGGCCGCCGCGCCAAGTCGCTCGGCGCCGGGGACAACGGTCACGGCCGCATCCGCGAGGCGGCGGCCCCGGTGCTCCACGAACTGCACCTGCAGACCGGGATGGTCGCGCATCTCGCGGTCCTCGACCGCAACGAGATCGTCTACCTCGACAAGGTCGGCGGGCAGCTCGCCGCCACCCTGACCTCCCGCGTCGGCGGCCGCGTGTCCGCCCACGCGACCGCGTGCGGCAAGGCCATCCTCGCCGGCCTGCAGCCCGAGCACGTCGACGCGCTGTACAGCGCCGGTCTGCCGCGCCGCACCGACCGCACCATCTCCGACCTCGGGATGCTGCACCGCGAGCTGGGCCGTATCCGGCAGCGGCACGGACTCGCCTTCGAGACCGGCGAGGCGATGAACGGCATGGCCTGCGTCGGCGCGCCCGTCCGCAGCCCGCAGGGCCCGGTCGCGGGCATCTCGCTGTGCGGCCCGGCCCGTCCCGGTCACCTCGAACGCATTGCACCGATCGTCGCCGATGCCGCGCGCGACATCTCGCGCATGCTCTACCCCGAACTCGGGGCGCCGCGTCGCGCGCGTCGTCTCGCCGACGATCCAGTGTCCTTCACGGTTCCCGACACGGCCGAGCAGTTCGTCGCCGGCGGAGCCGGAGCATGGGCCTAGCGGCGGGTCCCGTTCACCGGGAGCCTCCGCGCACGGTGCCCGTGTCGCTGGGAATGTACTGGTCATGACGACGGAACTGAGCTATGAGGAGACCGCGCGATCCGTTACGACGGACCGTGGCGTGCTCCGATACCACGAAGCCGGTGACGGACCGCCCCTGCTGTTGCTGCACGGCTCCGGCCCGGGAGTGACCGGCTGGCGCAACTACCGGGGTGTGCTCGCCGACCTTGCAGAACACTTCCGTTGCCTCGTACTCGAATTCCCCGGTTTCGGCGTCAGCGATCCGTGCGCGGGTCATCCCATGGTGATGGCCCGGCACGCGGTGACCGACTTCCTCGATGCACTCGGCCTCGACCGCGTCTCGATCATCGGAAACTCGATGGGCGGCATCGTCGGAACCCAGTTCGCCATCGCGGAACCCGACCGGGTGCACAAGCTCGTCACGATCGGCGGCGCCGGCCGGTCGGTGTTCGCGCCGTCGCCCGGCGAGGGCATCCGGCTGCTGATGGAATTCACCGACGACCCGACGCGCGAGAAGCTGGTGCGCTGGCTCCACTCGATGGTGTACGACCCCGCGATCGTCACCGACGAATTGATCCAGGAGCGTTGGGAACTCGCCACCGAACCCAAGACGCTCGAGATCGCCCGCCGGATGTACAGCACGGCTGCGTTCGAAGCCGGTGCCCGCGCCGCCCTCGCGTCCACCGAAACGCCCTACTGGGCGCAACTCGGCAAGATCACCGCACCGACCCTCATCACGTGGGGTCGCGACGATCGCGTCAGCCCCGTCGACATGGCGATGCTCCCGATGCGCGAGCTGCGCAACGGCGAACTGCACGTGTTCCCGAACTGCGGGCACTGGACGATGATCGAGGCCCGCGACGCGTGGCTCGCCACCGTCCTCTCCTTCCTCAACCGTAAGGACGCGTGAGCGATACCGCTCACCGCACTCCGATCCCGCTCGGCGGGCGCGACTCCCACGGACGTCCGCCCCGACTACCGGGCGCCGTACAGAAAGCCGGAAGATCATGGGACAGGTTCTCGATTCGCTCATCCCGTTCGCCGACGAGATCCGCGCCGACGGCACCGAAGGCGACACGCTGATGCGCCTGACCGATCGCAGCGCCAAGCGACTGCGGGACTCCGGAGTCATCCGGATGCTCCAGCCCGCCGAGTTCGGCGGCCTCGAGGTGCACCCGCGCGAATTCGCCGAGACGGCAATGGGTCTCGGCGCCATGGACGGTGCGACCGGCTGGGTCTCCGGCATCGTCGGCGTGCATCCCTGGGAGATGGCGTTCTTCGACCCGAAGGCCCAGCAGGAGGTGTGGGGCGAGGATCCCGACACCTGGATCGCCTCGCCGTACGCGCCGATGGGCGTCGCCACCCCCGTCGACGGCGGCTACATCCTCAACGGCCGCTGGTCCTTCTCGTCCGGCACCGACCACTGCAACTGGGTCATGATCGGCGCCGCGGTCGGCGACAAGGACGGCAACCGGCTGAACCCGCCCAAGTCCCTGCACGTGCTTGTGCCGCGCTCGGATTACCGCATCGACCACGACAGCTGGAACGTCGTGGGTCTGCGCGGCACCGGGTCGAAGGATCTGATCATCGAGAACGCCTTCCTGCCCGAGTACCGGACGCTGTCCGCCGAACGCGTCATGGGCGGTGTCGCCTGGAAGGACGCCGGACGCGACGAGACGCTCTACCGGTTCCCGTTCTCGTGCATCTTCCCGCTCGGCATCACTTCCTCGCTGATCGGCATCGCCGAAGGGGCCCTCAACTGCTACATCGAAACGCAGAAGTCGCGGGTGACGGTGTCCGGCACCGCGATCAAGCAGGACCCGTACGTGCTGTCCGCGCTCGGTGACGCGGCCGCCGAGATCGCCGCGTCGCGTGCCGCCATCCTCGAGACCGTCGATCGCTTCTGGGACCTGACCGAGAAGGGCCAGGAGGTCACGTTCGAGATGCGGGCCATCGGCCGGCGCACCCAGACCGCCGCGGCCTGGCGTGCCGTGCGCGCCGTCGACGAGATCTTCGCGCGGGCCGGTGGCGGCGCGCTGCAGCTCACCAATCCGCTGCAGCGGTTCTGGCGTGACGCCCACGCAGGTCTGAGCCACGCCATCCACGTGCCCGGCTCGATCTTCCACGCGGCCACGCTCACCCAGCTGGGCGAGGAGCCGCAGGGCATGATGCGCTCGATGATCTGATCGCCGAATCCAACTGTCACGAAGGAACATCGAACAATGACGGACATCAGGGGCCTGGGATATCTCAGGATCCAGACCACAGACATCGCACGATGGCGTGAACTCGTCGTCGACGGACTCGGCATGGCGATCGGCTCCGGCCCGGAACCGGACGGGCTGTACCTACGGATCGACGAACGTCGCGCACGCCTGATCGTGCTGCCCGGCGAGACCGACAAGGCACTCGCCGTCGGCTGGGAGGTCCGCGACCAGTTCGCGCTCGAACGGGTGCGCGAGGCCGTGGAGAAGGCCGGTATCGCCGTCGAGGTGCTGTCGGAGCAGGAGTCGTTGTATCGCGACGCCGAGCAGGTCATCGCGTTCGACGATCCGGGCGGCACCCGCGTCGAGGTGTTCTTCGGCCCGGTGCTCGACCACAGCCCGGTCGTGACCCCGTTCGCCGGCCGATTCCACACCGGTGAGGAAGGACTCGGGCACGTCGTGCTGCCGTGCTTCCGGTTCGACCGGGTGTACGAGTTCTACACCGAGGTCCTCGGCTTCCTGCCGCGCGGTGCGATGCGCGTCGGCGGTCCGTCGGCACCGCCGCCGGCGCGGCGGGTGCGGTTCCTCGGTGTCAACCGGCGTCACCACAGCCTCGCGTTGTGCCCGGCACCGCCGAGCGAGCAGCCCGGCCTGGTGCACCTGATGCTCGAGGTCGAAACTCTCGACGCGGTCGGCCAGGCTCTGGATCGTGTTCGCGAGCTGGGCTTCTCGATCTCGTCGACGCTCGGTCGCCACACGAACGACAAGATGATCTCGTTCTACGTGCGGGCCCCCGGCGGCTGGGACATCGAGTTCGGCACCGAGGGCATGCTCGTCGACGAGACGTTCTACACCGCCGAGGAGATCACCGCAGACAGCTACTGGGGCCACGACTGGTCCGGTTCCGAACCGCTCGCCGCGTTCGCGCCGCCGAGCGCGCAATCGTAGGGAGGGGCGATGACCGATACGACCACACTCGTCGAGCAACTCGTCCGACGCGTCGAACTGCTCGAGGACACCCTCGCGATCCAGCAGCTCATCACGACCTACGGGCCGGCCGTGGACAGCGGCTCGGCCGAGGCGGTCGGCGCGCTGTGGACCGAGGACGGGGTGTACGAAGTCGATTCGGGTGCGTACCGGGGCCGTGACGCGATCATGGCGATGGTGCGTTCCGAGGCACATCAGGGCTACATCCACGGTGGCTGCGGCCATCTGCTCGATCCGTTGAACATCCGGATCGACGGGGACACCGCGGTCGTCACCTGCCATTCGCAGCTGATTCTCAACACGGACAAGGGTTTCCGTGTGAAGCGCGTGACCGCGAACAGGTGGGAGCTGGTGCGTGCGGACGGCCGGTGGCAGGTGAAACTGCGCATCGCGCGCGTTCTCGACGGTCGCGCCGACGCTCGCGACCTCCTCGCCGCGGGCGTGGCCTGACCCGGATTCGCCGGCGGTCGCGGATCCCGAACGCGACGCGGTAGAACAGCATCGGCCGGGCCGTCGAGGCGTCGGAACTCGACGGCCCGGCCGACCACCATGTCGTGATCCCCGCGACGCGCACGTGATCCGCGGCCGGTTCCCGCTCTGCGGACGCACGTGTTGCCGCGCGCCGGAACGACCGTCCAGGGCCCGCTCGGTGGGACAATCGGTCGCGATCGGAACGGAAAGGGGAGCGACAATGTCCAGGATCGGTGTGGCGCGGGACGGCGCCGAACCGTCTTCGGCGGACCAGTGGGAGCGGCACGTCCGCATTCTGGATGCGGCTGCGCACCTCGCGACCGAACACGACCTCGCGCACGTGCAGATGACCGAGGTCGCCAAGCGGGCCGGCGTGGCGATCGGAACGCTCTACCGATACTTCCCGTCGAAGACGCACCTGTTCGTGGGTGTGATGCTGCACCGACTCGAACGATTCGCCGGGTACCGCCGGAACCCGGCGCCCGATCGTGGTCTTTCCGCGCAGGACGCGATCTGCGAGGCGCTGATCGAGATGACCCGCGAACTCGTCGCGCGCCCGACGCTGGCGTTGGCGATGTTGCAGTCCAACAGCACCGCGGCCGCCGGTGCGGTACCCGACGCGGTCAAGATCGAGGAGCAGTTCCAGAGCATCGTGCTCGACGCCGCCGGCATCACCCATCCCACCGACGCGGACCGCGACGTGCTGCGGCTGCTGTCGATGCTCTGGTACGGCGTCATCATCGCGCACCTAAACGGCCGATCGAGCCTCGAGGAGGCCGAAAGCGACATCAGGCGCAGCTGCCGCCTGCTGTTGGTGAATCTCGCGGCGTAGCCGCCCGTGTGCCCTTTTGGCGGTCCTGACCGCCGGAAGTACACACCGGCCTTAACAAACCAAGCGATTGCTTGGTAAGTTCCTGAGTGCGCCCCGCGGAATCTGGGGCACCAATCGGAGTGGAGGCACGGATGGATCTGGGACTCGACGGCGCAGTTGTGCTGATCACCGGAGGTGTACGCGGGGTCGGCGCCGGTATCACCCGGACGTTCCTGCGGGCCGGCGCGACGGTCGTGACGTGCGCGCGGAACCGGCCCGAGCGGGACATCGAAATCGACGGCCGCACCGCAGAATTCCTCGAATGCGACGTGCGTGACCCGGATCGGGTGCGTGAACTCGTCGACACCATCGTGGCCCGCCACGGCAGGCTCGACGTGCTGGTCAACAACGCCGGTGGCTCGCCCTTCGCGCTCGCCGCCGACGCCAGCCCCAAGTTCCACGCCAAGATCGTCGAACTCAACCTGCTCGCGCCGCTGATCGTCGCGCAGGCCGCGAACGCGGTGATGCAGCAGCAGGACAACGGCGGCTCGATCGTGAACATCTCGAGCGTGAGCGCGCACCGCCCGACACCCGGCACCGCGGCCTACGGTGCCGCGAAGGCGGGCCTCGACAGCCTCTCGACGACACTGGGCGTCGAATGGGCACCGAAGGTGCGGGTCAACTCGGTCGTGGTCGGCATGGTCGACACCGAACAGTCGCACCTGTTCTACGGCGACGAGGAAGGTATCGCCGCCGTCGGCGCGACCGTCCCGGCGGGCCGGCTGGCCACCCCGGACGACATCGGCAACTGCGCCGCATTTCTCGCATCCCCGCTGGCGGCGTACGTCAGCGGATCCACACTGACCGTCCACGGCGGCGGCGAACGCCCTGCCTATCTGGCAGCGGCCCGAACGAAGGAGGCAAAGTGAGTGGACTGCTGGACGGTCGCGTCGTCATCGTGACAGGCGCCGGGCGGGGGCTCGGCAGGGCGCACGCGCTGGCGTTCGCCGCGGAAGGCGCCAAGGTCGTGGTCAACGACATCGGTGTCGGCAGCGACGGGTCGGTGACCGGGGAGACCCCCGGGGAACAGGTCGTCGCGGAGATCCGCGCGGCCGGTGGCGAAGCCGTGGTCAACGGCGACGACGTCGCCGACTGGGACGGCGCCGCGAACCTGATCAAGACCGCGCTCGACAACTTCGGCCGCCTCGACGTCCTCGTCAACAACGCCGGATTCCTCCGCGACCGCATGCTCGCGAACATGAGCGAAGAGGAGTGGGACGCGGTCATCCGCGTGCACCTCAAGGGTCATTTCGCGCCCATGCGGCACGCGATGACCTACTGGCGCAGCGAGTCCAAGGCCGGCAATCCCGTCGACGCCCGGATCATCAACACCAGCTCCGGTGCGGGGCTGATGGGCAGCATCGGCCAGGGCAACTACGCCGCCGCAAAGGCCGGCATCGCCGCCCTGACGATCCAGGCCGCCGCCGAGTTCGGCCGCTACGGTGTCACCGTCAACGCGATCGCGCCGTCCGCGCGGACCCGCATGACCGTCGGTGCCGGCGGGGCGATGGCCGAGATGATGGCCGCACCCGAGGAAGGCTTCGACGCGATGGCGCCGGAGAACGTTTCGCCGCTGGTCGTGTGGCTCGGCAGCGCCGAATCCAAGGACGTCACCGGCCGCGTCTTCGAGGTCGAGGGCGGCAAGGTGTCCGTGGCCGACGGCTGGCGTCACGGCGAGGTCGTCGACAAGGGCGATCGCTGGGATCCGAAGGAACTCGGTCCGGTCGTCGAGAAGCTCGTCGCCGGATCTCAGCCGCCGACCCCGGTCTACGGCGCCTGAACGACTCGTGCGCGGTTTCGGTGGCAGTGGCTACCGAAACCGCGCACGAGCACGGGCTATGCGGGGGTACGGATGATCAGCGTCGAACCCGGGAAATACGCGGCCAGCTCGGTGCGGGCCTGCTTGAGGGTCGCGGTGCCGTAGCCCTGCTTGCGGAGCTCGGGGCGGACCCAGATGCGGACCTCCACCTCGTGCCCGGTCAGCTCACCGAACGCGAATCCGACCGGCTTGGGCTCGTCCCCGGTCAGATCCTCCGCCACGAGCCACATCGCCGTCTCGTCGTCGATGCGTTCGGCCGCCGCGGCGCGTTCGCTCGCGATCCTTTCGTCGCTGGAGTCGCCGAGCTGCTCGGCGCAACGCTCCTTGAACAGCTCCGTGTCCGCGGTGCTGTCGCCGATCGGCCGCATCCGGAAATGCGCGCCCGTCGCATAGGGCCGCTCGGCCGGGGTCCAGGTGAGCACCGCGTCCAGATCCTCGAGCTCTGCGCGGATCTTCTTGCGCTCGGCCTTCGTCAGCCGCCGGAACGGCAGATTGAGCACGGCCTCCGCACACTGCTCGTTCGTGTCGAGCAGCTGCGCGATCGTGGCGATCGCGTCGGACCGATCATCGCTCTCGACGATGGCATCGAGGACCTCGTGGCGCCGTTCGAGCGCGCGCAGCAGGGCCGCGGCGATCTCGCGACGATCGAGTACCTGATCATGATTGGTGGTTGTCACGGGTGACATCCCTTCTCGAGAGCGGGCAGAACTTCCTCCAGTATTGCCGGTTCGGGCCCAAGGGGAAGAGGCGAAGGTTCAATCACACACGACGACCGGGATCGTGCGCTCCGTCCACGACTGGTACTTGTCGAAATCCGGGTACATCGCAACGAGTCTCGGCCAGTACGCGGCACGCTCCTCCGGTGTCGCGACGCGGGCGCGCATCGTCCGCACCCGCGACCGGATCTGGATCGTCACCTCCGGGTTCGCCTGGATGTTGCGGTACCACAGGGGATGTTTGGGCTGCCCGCCCTGCGAGGCGACGAGCACGACGCGGTCGCCGTCCTCGAGGAACAGCAGCGGCAACGTGCGCGGCTGCCCGGTCTTGCGGCCCGTCGTGGTCAGCAGGCACACCGGCAGGCCCCACGGAAAGGCACTGCCCACCCGCCACTTTCCGCCGATCCTGCCTCCGGTGGCGCGATAGGCCTTCACGTTCGCCCGTGACATCCACTTGATGATCGAGACGGTCCACTTGGAGTCCAGGCCGGGCGGTGCGGCGGGTGTCGTGCTCACCTCAGATCCGCTCGATGATGGTGCCGGTCGCGAGGGCGCCGCCGGCGCACATCGTGACGAGCGCCGTCGACGCGTCGCGTCGCTCGAGCTCGTGCAGCGCGGTCGTGATCAGCCGCGAACCGGTCGAGCCGACCGGGTGGCCGAGCGCGATCGCACCGCCGTTGACGTTCACCTTGTCCATGTCCGGCCCGTGGACCTGCGCCCACGACAGCAGTACCGACGCGAACGCCTCGTTGACCTCGAACAGGTCCAGGTCGCCGATGCTCATCCCGGACTTCTCCAGGACCTTCGCGGTGGCCTGCACGGGACCGTCCAGGTGGAACTCGGGTTCGGCGCCGACGAGGGCCTGCGCGACGATGCGGGCACGCGGCTTCAGGCCGAGTGCCTTCGCCTTCGCCTCGTCCATGAGCAGCACCGCGGCGGCACCGTCGGAGATCTGCGACGACGTGCCGGCGGTGTGCACGCCACCCTCGACGACCGGCTTCAGCTTCGCGAGCGACTCGGCGGTCGTCTCGCGCAGCCCCTGGTCGCGGGTGACGGTCTGCTTCTCGCCGGTGAGGTTGCCTTCCTTGTCGACGACGGGCGCGACGACCTGCAGCACCTCGCGGTCGAAGCGGCCCTCCTCCCACGCCTGCTTGGCCAGTGCCTGCGAGCGGACACCGAGCGCGTCGACGTCCTCGCGGGTGATGCCGCGGCGACGCGCGATCCGCTCGGCGGCGCCGAACTGGTCCGGCATGTCGATGTTCCAGGACGCGGGACGCCGGGGGCCTGCATGCTCACCGACGTTGGCGCCCAACGGGACCTGCGACATGGCCTCGATACCGCAGGCGATGCCGACGTCGATGGCGCCGGTCGCGATGAGGCCGGCGATCATGTGGTTGGCCTGCTGCGCGGAACCGCACTGGCAGTCGACGGTGGTGGCGCCGGTCTGCCAGGGGAGTCCGGCGTGCAGCCACGCGGTGCGGGTGATGTTGTTGGACTGGGCCCCGGCCTGGGTGACGCAGCCGCCGATGACCTGCTCGACGAGCATCGGGTCGATGCCGGCGCGTTCGACGAGTCCGCTCTGCGCGGCCCCGAGGATCTCGGCGGCGTGCAGACCGGCGAGCCATCCGCCGCGCTTGCCGATCGGGGTGCGTGCCGCCTCGACGATGACTGGTGTGCCCACGGCGGGCTCCTTTCTGTCCTGTCTTCGCAAAATAGAACAGGTTCCCTAGGAGGACAAGGCGTGTCCGAGTGACCGGGAGCCACGGATTCCTTGGTCTCGCGGCTCGCCTGTGTTTGAATGGATCTAGAACGTGTTCCACATCACGGGTGTGTGATGTACCGGCCAGGGTAGGAGAGAGTTCAGTGGTGGCGCAGCCCAACATTCCCGAAGACATCGACTTCACCGACCCCGACCTCTACGAAGGGCGCATGCCGTTCGAAGAGTTCGCCGAGCTGCGTCGCACGGCGCCGGTCTGGTGGAACAAGAAGTCCCCCGACAAGGGTGGTTTCCACGACGAGGGCTTCTGGGTCGTTTCCCGGCACGAGGAGGTCCGCGAGGTCTCCCGGCGCAGCGACGTGTTCTCGAACTGGGAGAACACCGCGATCCCGCGCTTCAGCGACGACATGGAGCGCGCCAACATCGAACTGCAGCGCCACGTCCTGCTCAACAAGGACGCCCCGGAACACACCAAGCTCCGCAAGCTCGTCGCCCGCGGCTTCACCCCCCGCGCCATCAACGCGCTGCGTGAGGACCTCGAGCGCCGCGCCCGCACGATCGTCGAAGCCGCTGCCAAGGAAGGCAACGGCGACTTCGTCACCCAGATCGCGGCGGAGCTTCCGCTGCAGGCCATCGCCGACCTGATCGGTGTGCCGCAGGAGGACCGCACCAAGATCTTCGAGTGGTCGAACCAGATGACCGGCTACGACGATCCGGAGAACACCGCCGACCCGGCCATGGCGTCGATGGAAGTTCTCGGCTACGCCTACCAGATGGCTGCTGCCCGTAAGGAATGCCCGGCCGACGACATCGTCACCAAGCTCATCGAGGCCGACATCGACGGCGACGAACTCTCGCCCGAGGAGTTCGGATTCTTCTTCATCGTCCTCGCGGTCGCCGGAAACGAGACCACCCGCAACGCCACCACGCACGGCATGCTCGCGTTCCTCGAGCATCCCGAGCAGTGGGAGATCTTCAAGCGCGATCGCCCGAAGACCGCGGTCGACGAGATCATTCGCTGGGCCACGCCGGTCACCTCGTTCCAGCGCACCGCCCTCGAGGACACCGAACTCGGCGGCCAGAAGATCCGCAAGGGTGACCGTGTCGTGATGCTGTACGCGTCGGCGAACAACGACGAAGAGGTGTTCGAGAACCCGCGGGAGTTCAACATCCTGCGTGATCCCAACCCGCACTTGGCTTTCGGTGGCACCGGCGCGCACTTCTGCCTCGGCGCGAACCTGGCCCGCATGGAGATCGAGATCATCTTCAACGCGATCGCCGACCTCGTCCCGGACATCACCAAGGTCGCCGACCCGAAGCGTCTGCGTTCGGCGTGGCTCAACGGCATCAAGGAATTCCAGGTCGATTACAAGACCCAGGGTGGCTGCCCCGTCAAGCACTGACCCCCGCGGCTCCCGGTGATGGGTGCCTCTCCGTCGTCGAGCGGAGAGGCACCCATCATCCGTTCCGGGGGTCGTCGAGGAGATGCAGGTCCTCTGGAGTGTCGATATCCGCCGCGTCGGCGAGGGACGAGCAGTCGAGACGTCGCACGCGGTCGCGATTGCGTGCCAGGAACGACCGGGCGCCCTCGTCGCCGGTGGCCTGCGCGGCGGCGGCGACCGCGTCGACGCGGTCGAACACGACGGGATGGCCCGGGCGGTCGCCGAACACCGGCAGCGTCACCGTCCCGGGCTCGTGGGCCGACAGCACGGTGCGCACGAGTTCTGCGGTGATTCCGGGGAAGTCCACCACGGTCAACGCCACCGTCGAGTGCCCGGACGACGCATCGACGCCCGCCCGCAACGACGTCGACATCCCTTCCGCCCAAAGCGGATTGCGCACCACGATCACGTTCGGGTCGCACTGGGCGGCGACGTCCTCTCCGTAGGCACCGACGACCACGACGACCTCGTCGCAACCGCCCTGTCGCAGCGCATCGACGACGGTATGCAACAGGGGACGGCCCCGGTGGGGCAGAAGCGCTTTCGCGCGACCACCCAACCGCGAGCCGTCCCCTGCGGCGAGAACGATCCCGGCCACGGTCATGGGCCGAGGATACCGGCTACTCGACGGGACGGGCCGTCTTCATGGCCCGCTCGACCTCCCAGAACGCGCGCAGCGACGCGATCTTGCCGTCGCCGTCGGTCCGGTACACGAACACGCCCTCGGCGTCGATGACGGTGCCGGCCAGCGTGGTGCGGATCGTGCCGATGTTGACGCACTCGTCGCCGCACACCAGCACATCGTCGATGAGGAACTCGAGTTTCTCGGTGTTCGCGATCGTCATGTCGTAGAACGCGGAGATCGCGTCCCGGCCGCGGTGACCCTTGCCCTCCGGATCGAAACCGGACGGGCCGACCGGGTCCTCGACGCAGCCGTCCTCGGCGAACAGCGCCAGCCAATCGTCCTTGCGGCGGGCGCTGGCCGCGGCTTGCGACGCGCGCGCCGCGACCCGGGCGGGATGTTCCTCGCTCATACGGCGTCCCTTCCGTGAATGTATTTGTCGGCGAAGCGATGCAGCGACTCCTTCTTCGCCTCGAGCGGTGAGTCGAAACCGTGGCCGTCGAAGATCCACGGCACCACGATGATGTCGGTGACCCCGGCGTCGGCGAGTTCGGCGTAGCCGGAGGAACCGAACCGGTCGACGGACACCGCCTGGATCTCGAACGGTAGGTCGCTGCGGCCGTACTCGGCGCGCAGCACCCGCAGGCGGTCGATCACGGCGGTCAGCTCGTCGAACTTGATCATCGCCGAGGTCCACCCGTCGCCGACCCGTGCCGCGCGACGCAATGCCGCGTCGGTGTGCCCGCCGATGTAGAACGGCACGGGCTTGCTCGGTGCCGGGCTCATCTGCAACCGGTCGAAGTCGAAGAACTCACCGTGGTGCTCGACCATGCCGCCGCCGAGGATCAGTTTGATGACCTCGATCATCTCGTCGACGCGCTTGCCCCGCTTCGCGTAGGGCGCGCCGCACCACTCGAATTCCTCCGGTGCCCAACCGATTCCGACGCCGAATCCGAAGCGGTTGCCGGTGAGGTTCGCAACCGACCCGACCTGCCGGGCCAGGAGCACCGGGTTCCGGGAACCCAGCTTGAGCACCTGGGTGTAGAACTCGATCGTCGAGGTCACCGCCCCCATCGCGGCGGCGGCGATCAACGGATCGACCCACGGGGTGTCCGGGGTCCACATCCGCGAACCGTCCGGCGTGTACGGATAGTCGACCGTCTGCTTCTCCATGAAGAACAGCGAATCCGGCAGCGCGATCGACGAGAATCCGCACTCCTCGGCGGTTCTCGCGAGTCCCAGGAGCTGGTCCAGCGGCGTCATCGCGACACCGACGGTGAACTTGACCATGACCCGTCCCTTCTAGTGCGTCGGACGTTCGGAGGAGACGACCCACATCGAGAAGTACTGGGAGCCACCACCGTACGCGTGGCCGAGGGCCTTGCGCGCACCGTCGACCTGATGCTCGCCGGCCTTGCCCATCACCTGGATCGCGGCCTCCGCGAACCGGATCATGCCGGACGCGCCGATCGGATTCGACGAGAGCACGCCGCCCGACATGTTCAGCGGGATGCGACCGCCGATCGCGGTCTCGCCGGCCTCGGTGAGCTTCCAGCCGGAGCCCTCCTCGGCGAACCCGAGGTTCTCGAGCCACATCGGCTCGAACCACGAGAACGGCACATAGATTTCGCCGCAGTCGATCTCGGTGATCGGGTCGGTGATGCCCGCGTCCTTCCACAGCGCGGCCGCAGCGACGCGGCCCGCCTCCGGATTCACCTGGTCGCGGCCGGAGTAGGTGGTGGGTTCGGTGCGCATCGCCGTCGCATGGATCCACGCGACCTTGTGCCCGGCGGATTCGCGGGCCGCGGCCGTGTCGGCGTCTCCGATCACGATGGCGCACGCGCCGTCGGAGGACGGGCACGTCTCGTCGTAGCGGATCGGGTCCCACAGCATCTGGGACGCCTGCACCGATTCGAGGGTGATGTCGGGCTGCTTGAGGTGCGCGTAGGGGTTCTTGGCGCCGTTGAGGCGGTCCTTGACCGCGACCATCGCGCCGATGTGCTCGGGGGCGCCGGAACGGCGAATGTACGAACGCACGTGCGGCGCGAAGTAGCCGCCGGCCCCCGCGCCGACGGGCATCGTGAACGGCACGGGCGTCGACAGCGCCCACATCGCGTTCGACTCGGACTGCTTCTCCCAGGCGACGGCCAGTACGCGGCGGTGCACGCCGGACTGCACGAGGCTCGCGGCGACGTTCGCGGTGGAACCACCCACGGAACCGGCGGTGTGCACGCGCAGCATGGGCTTGCCGGTCGCGCCGATCGCGTCGACCATCGCGAGTTCGGGCATCATCGAACCCTCGAACAGGTCCGGTGCCTTGCCGATGACGACGGCGTCGATGTCGTCCCAGCCGACCTGCGCGTCGAGCATCGCGCGGTCGATGGCCTCACGGACCAGGCCGGCCATTGAGACGTCGTGCCGTTTGGCGACGTAGTGGGTCTGTCCCGTACCGAGGACTGCTGCCGGTTGTTTGGCCATGTCAGTTGCGTCCCTCCAGAACGGCTACCAGATTCTGTTGCAGTACAGGCCCACTCGTCGCGTGTGCGAGTGCGCGGCCGGCGCGGCCGTCGATGATCGCCTGCGCGGCGTACCCGATGCGTTCGAGTCCGCCGGAGAACATCGGGTTGCCGGTCAGCGGGCCACCCGACGGGTTGATCACGGTGGAATCGCCCAGGCCGATGGCTTCGCGCAGGATCAGTTCCTGATGGGTGAAGGGCGCGTGCAGTTCCGCGATGTCGAAGGCGGTGTCACCGCCGGTCGCCGCCTGCGCCGCGGCCTGCGCGGACGGTGCGACGGTGAGGTCGCGCGCGCCGAGATTCGGTGAGTCGATGCGGTGTTCGATACCGGTGATCCAGGCCGGGTTCTCGCAGAGTTCGCGGGCGCGGTCGCCGGACGCGAGGACGATCGCGGCGGCACCGTCGGTGACGGGCGCGCAGTCGTGCTTGCGCAGCGGGTCGGCGACGAACGGCTGCGCGAGCAGGTCGTCGACGTCGAAATCGCCGCTGATCTGCGACTTCGGGTTGTCCTTGGCGGCGGCACGGCTGCGCACCGCGATCTCCGCCATCTCGCGTTCGGTCCACTTGCCGGACTCGAGGCCGAAGCGCGCCTGCAGACCGGCGAGGGCGAGCGAGTCGACGCCGAGCGGCGCGACCAGATACGGATCGAGCTGCATGGTCAGGGTGCGGCGCAGGTTGCCCGCGGAGGACTTGCCGAAGCCGTACACGAGCGCCGTGTCGACCTCGCCGGTGATCAGCTTGACCCACGCCTCGTACAGGGCCCAGGCCGCGTCCATCTCGACGTGCGATTCGTTGATCGGCGGCACGGCACCGATCGCGTCGACCGCGGAGATGAAGGAGAACGCTCGTCCGGCAAGGTAATCCGACGAGCCGGAGCACCAGAAACCGATGTCGCTCTTGGTGATTCCGAGGCGCTCGTACAGTTCGTGGAAGCACGGGACGAGCATTTCGACGCCGTTGGTGGTGCCGGTGGTCTCACGCACGTGGGGTGCGTGGGTGAAGCCGACGACTGCGATGTCTGTCATTGATCCCGATGCTCCCTAGAGGTGGTGTTTGAACGTGTCGTAGTCCGCATCGGGTTCGCCCGTGGGACGGAAGTATTCGACGTTGCGCAGGGTGTGCCCCCACTCCTCGCGCGGTCGCCACTTGGCCTGGACGCGCATGCCCATGCGTACATCGGCGGCGTCGCACTCGAGGATCAGATGCAGGAACGGGATGTCCGCGCCGTCGAGCAGCACGTAGGCCGCGACGTAGGGCGGCTTGATCTGCTGCCCCAGGAACGGGACGTTGACGATGCAGAACGTGGTGACCGTGCCCTTGTCGGACAGCTCCACCTGCTCCTTGGTCGGGATGCCGTCGGTCGGGCTCGAGCCGCGGGGCGGAATGTAGACGGGGTCGCCCGGGCCGGTGCGCCCGCCGATGAACTTGCCTTCGGCGAGACCGCGCAGGTAGTAGGACTCCTCGGCGGAGGCGGTGTGCTTGTAGTGCAGGTCGATCGGGGTGACGATCATCGAGACCGGATCGCCCTCACCGGCGGCCGGCGTCTCGGTGGCCTCACCGGGTTCGAACGCCGCGATGTCGTCGATGTGCCCGACGCGCTCGTCGGCCCAGCGGACCCGCACCCGCATGCCGGTCTCGATGTCCTCGGGGGATTCGACGTCCACCGCGTGCAGGATCGAGGAATCGGCGCCGTCGAGCCGGATGAACGCCCACGCGAACGGGCGGTCGAACGGCTGGCCCGGAAGCGGCAGCTCGTTCCACGTCCAGCTGACGACCGTTCCGGCCTGCCCGACCTCGACGAAATCCAGCAGCGGTTCGTGGGTGACCGGGTCGTACTCCGGCGGCGGAACGAGCACCCGGCCGTCGGATGCGCGTGCCCCCACGATCCGTCCGTCGCGCAGACCGGTGACGAAGGCTCCCACGGTCGGTCCGGTGGATCGGGTGTAGTCGAACTTCAGATTCAGTGGTGCGCTCAGCGGTGGCTCGACAACCGCGCTCTTTCCCAGGCTCACAACTTCGAGTAGAACAGGTTCTAGGATTTGAGGCAAGGGTAGCGTCCGACCAGGCCGGTTCCGCACCGGCGACCATCGCGAAAGGTGCCACATGAAACTGGGATTGCAGCTCGGATACTGGGGCGCGCAGCCTCCGGCGAACGCACCGGAACTCGTTGCCGCCGCCGAAGCCGCGGGCTACGACGCCGTCTTCACCGCGGAGTCCTGGGGTTCGGACGCGTACACCCCCCTGGCCTGGTGGGGCGCCGAGACCGAACGCCTCCGCCTGGGCACCTCCGTCGTCCAGTTGTCGGCCCGCACGCCGACCGCCACCGCGATGGCGTCACTGACCCTCGACCACCTCAGCGGCGGCCGGCACATCCTCGGACTCGGCGTGTCCGGCCCGCAGGTCGTCGAGGGCTGGTACGGGCAACCGTTCGCCAAGCCGCTCGCCCGCACCCGCGAATACGTCGAGATCGTCCGGAAGGTCCTGGAACGCAAGGAACCGGTCACCAGCGACGGGCCGCACTACCCGATGCCCTACACCGGTGACGGCGCGAGCGGACTCGGCAAGCCGCTCAAGTCCATCACCCATCCGCTCCGCGCCGACATCCCGATCTGGCTCGGCGCCGAAGGACCGAAGAACGTGGCGCTCACCGCGGAGATCGCCGACGGCTGGCTCGCCATCTACTACTCGCCGCGCCTCGCGCCCATGTACAACAAGTGGCTCGACGAGGGCTTCGCCCGTCCCGGCGCCCGGCGCACCCGCGAGGACTTCGAGATCGCCGCGACCTGCCAGGTCGTCGTCACCGACGACAAGGCCGCGACCCTCGCCGCGCAGAAACCGATCATGGCCCTGTACATCGGCGGAATGGGCGCCCCCGAACTGAACTTCCACGCCCAGGTCTACCGGCGCATGGGCTACGACGCGGTCGTCGAGGAGGTGACCACGTTGTTCCGGTCCGGTCGCAAAGACGAAGCGGCCGCGGTCATTCCGGACGAAATGGTGGCCGAGACGATGATCGTGGGCGACCGGGACGAGGTTCGCGACGGAGTGCGTCGGTGGGAGGACGCGGGGGTGACGATGCTGCTCGTCGCCTGCCGAAACGCCGACCACGTGAGGTCGCTGGCGGACGTCGTGCTGGGCTGACGTCGGGGCGCTCCTGTCCGCCCGCTTGTCCGAGCGAACGTACCGTTCCGCCTCCGGCGGTCCGAGCGAGTGTATCCCTCGTCTCCTTCAATCGACTGGGTGTACCATTCGCTCTGCCGAAGGGGGCGGGGGCCACCCCGAATCGGGGTCGTTGTCCACAGGCGCGCGGTCTATCCACAGATACCGCGGCATCGGCGTCTCGACGTCTCGCGGCCGCCCGGCGGCATCGCATGATCGGCGCATGAGACGAGGAGAATGGGCAGAGGACCCCGAGACGTTGCTCAGGATCGCGAACCACGAAATCATCGCGGATTCGACGTTACGGAGTGTCGGGGTTTCGGGTTCGGCAATCCACGACAGGTGTAGGCCGGGCGGTCCGTGGGAGCGTGTTCTTCCCGGGATCATCCACTTGAAGAACGGGCGGCTGACGGATCACCAACGATCCGTCGCGGCACTGATGTACAGCGGGGAAACGGCCGTCCTGACCGGGCATGCGGCTCTGCGCGAGTACGGATTCGACACCGCCGGATACGAAGCGCACATCCTGCTTCCGGCGGAACAACGCATCCAATCGAAGGGCTTCGTGCTGGTGGAACGTACGCGCCGCATGCCGGATCACGTGGGTCGCCGAGGACTTCGCTGTGCGCCGCTCGTTCGTGCCGTCCTCGATGCGGCTCGCCGCTGCACGACGCTGGACGCGACTCGAGCGCTGATCGCTCAGGTCGTGCAGCGGGGAGCAGTGACGGTGCCCCAGTTGTCGGAGGAACTCGAGGCAGGCAGCGGTCGAGGTTCGGCCTTCCCTCGAAAGGTGCTGCGGGAGGTCGCGGCAAACGTACATTCGGTCCCGGAAGTGCACGCACGGAAGCTCTGGCTGCGCAGTGGGCTACCGGAGATGGTGTTCAACCGGGACGTCGTCGATGCTCACGGCAGGTTCGTCGCGCGTCCCGACGGCTGGATCGACGAGGTCGCGATGGCGTGGGAGATCGACTCGCTCGCATGGCATCTCTCGCCGGCCGACTACAAGAGGACGCTGGAGCGACGGACGAGAATGCAGGGTCTGGGCATCATCGTTCTGGCGACCGCACCCAGTGCACTTCGGGACAGCCCGGATCGGGTTCTGGCCGAACTGGTCCGGCACTTCGAACTGGCGCGGTCGCGTCCACGCCCGAACGTTCGAGTCGTGATTCCCGACGAGGAATCGGGGATCATGGCCGCCACACCCTCCCTCGCACGTGAGCGAGTGGTACACCCAGTCGATTGACGGGCTGTTGCAGAATCGCGGGTCGGTCTCGCCGTGACGCGGCGGGGCCGACCTGCGGCTTTGTGTAGAATCCGTTGGTGGCCAAAGGATATCGA
>NZ_JBSFRG010000042.1:0-44548 GCF_053589115.1 Rhodococcus sp. NPDC003383
TCGATATCCTTTGGCCACCAACGGATTCTACACAAAGCCGCAGGTCGGCCCCGCCGCGTCACGGCGAGACCGACCCGCGATTCTGCAACAGCCCGCAGACCGACCGAATGTGCCACTCGCTCGGAAGGGGGCGGGGTTCGCTCGGAAGGGGGCGGGGTTCGCTCGGAAGGGCGGCAGGTTCGCTCGGGAGAACCGGGGTCAGTCGAGGGTGCGGATCCAGTCCGCGACCACTCGCGCGACGTCGTGGGGAGCCTCGGGGATCAGCGCGTGCCCGCAGCCCGGAATCAGGGCCGTGGTGACCTTGTCGGCGCCGAATTCGTCGACGAGCTCGCTGCGGGTCTCGGCCGGACGGAAGACGTCCTCACCGGCCTGTACGTCCAGCAGCGGCGACGGCGCGACCGTCCACCACGATTCCTTGTCGGTCGCCGCCATCGCGGCACGCTGGGCGATGATCGCTTCGGGCCACCAGCCTCCCAGCCACTCGGACGGGTCGTGACCGGGCGCGAAGAACACCGCGGCGAGTTCTTCCAGGCGTTCCTCGTCCGGCAGGGTCAGATCCGAGCACCGGGCGACGCGTGCGGTCAGCGAACCGGGGAAACGTCGGGCGCCGGCGGCGAGGACGGCGACGCCGCGCACCAGGTCGGGCCGGTCCGCCGCCAGCACACGGGCGACGTAGTGGCCGAAGGCATGACCGGCCACCACGGCCGGTGCCGCATCGAGGCGCTCGAGCACCTCCGCGACGTCCCGAGCGAGATCGTGGAAGTCCAGACCGTCCATCGGGCCCGTGCTCGCGCCGATGCCACGCGGCTGGGGACGCAGCACCCGAAAACCGGCTGCGGCGAGATCGTGTGCGACAGGATCGAAGTCGAGGGAATCGCGTCCGAGGGACGGCAGCAGGACGACGGTGGGACCGGCGCCGTCGACGAGCACCTCCATCCGGACGTCGCCGAATCGGACCGTCTGGTTGTCACCCATGTCCGTCACCCTAGTGGGCCCTTGTGGGTGCACCCGATGGCCCCCTCTCCGGCACGGCGTGTCAAATCGGACGGATACCTCGGATCGGTGTGGCACCGAGCGCCAGTCAAACCCCAATGTGACCATGTTCACATCGGACGGGTCACTTCTTGAGGAGTCAACACGGACAAATGTTTCCGGTCCGTGACCTCGAACTATTGCTGCACTCAGTGCATTCCACACGCGGTCGGCAGCCTTACCCGCCACCGATGCACTCGCACGTCGTACTTTCGCTTGTACCAACGATTTTCAAAACATACCGACCGAATGTTGCTCATTATCTTGATACTTCAACCTCGAAACTCACGTACGCCAGTTCCCCTCGGCAGGTAAACAATTGGTGAAGTCCACCCGAACATGCCGTTGGCACGTACCCATCGGTACATGCTGGACGTATGACCAGTTCGATGCCCGAGACGGGCCCATCGAACGTCCAAATCTATTCTGCACCCGCATTTTTCGAATTTCAGACCGCTTCGGTGGGGCCCAAAGTCCTGACCGCGAGACAGACATGACAAACCGCGGGGGATGCTGCAGGATCGTTGTTGTCAGCAACCACCCCCGCGATTGAGATTTCGATCCTTTCGGCCCACAGCGGTTTTCGCCGCAACCTCGGAAAGCAGCAGGGGCATCCGAGGAGAGGGGCCGGGGTGCCGGCCGAACCCGACGACGGTTCGCGCTCGCATCGACACACCACCTCGCGTCGAGGACGACCAGAGCAGGAGAATACGAAATGACCAGCACCCTCGAACCGTCGACCACCACTGCCACCGCACCCGGTAACAAGCTCCGCGGACGCGTCGCATTCGTGACAGGCGGAACCCGCGGGATCGGTGCGGCCATCAGCCGCAGCCTCGCCGCCCAGGGTGCAACCGTGGCCGCAGGTTACGGCCGCAACACCGAACAGGCAGCGCAGTTCCTCGACGTTCTCAACCGCGAGGCCGGGGAAGGTGCCGGCATGAGCGTGCACCAGGGCGACGTGTCCGACCCCGCCGAGTGCCGCCGTACCATCGACGAGGTGATCGAGCGCCACGGCCGTCTCGACATCCTGATCAACAACGCCGGCATCACGATCGACCGCACCGTCCCGAAGATGACCGACGACGACTGGAACACCGTCATCTCCGTGAACCTGTCCGGGGCCTTCTACCTCGCGCAGGCCGCGATGAAGCACATGCTCCCCCGCGGCACCGGGCGCATCGTCAACGTCTCGTCCGTCATCGGCGAGACCGGCAACATCGGCCAGGCGAACTACGCGGCGTCCAAGGCCGGGCTCTTCGGCCTCACCAAGACCCTCGCCCGCGAGGCGGCGTTCCACCTCGCCCGCGCCGGCAAGCTCAACGACGGTGGCATCGGCCTGACCATCAACACCGTCACCCCCGGCTTCGTCGCCACCGAAATGGTCGACGCCATCCCGGACAAGGTGCTCGACCAGATCAAGGAGAGCATCCCGGTCAAGCGCCTCGCCCATCCCGACGAGATCGCACGAGTCGTGCATTTCCTCGCCGCCGACGCCTCCTCTTACATCACCGGCCAGGTGTGGGGCGTCAACGGCGGCCTCGACATGTGATCATCTCCAGTTCCACAACTATCCCGAACGGCGAATCGTCCACATGCAGCAATTCGAAGTGAATCGACACGGTCGAATCGTATTTCCGTGCAACTTCTTTCCCGATCTCGACTTCTCGACGATCACAAGTCTCGAGCAGCTCGACTCGATCATCCGGCGTGACTTCGACACGAAGGCGCCGACGGTCTCGGAGATGATCGCGCGCAACGAACGAGGTGCCTACCGGTCGAAGACCGACCTCATGCGCGACATGGCACTGAACGTGTACTGGGCGAATCGTTTCGTCATCACCATGTTCGAGAAGCGTCCGATGCGCTGGGCGGACGTCCCGCGCACCCGCGACGATGTCTACATGCCGGTGATGACCCCGTGGCCCGGCAGCGAAGCCCGCGCCGCGGAGATCGAGGACGCGTTCCGCGCACTTCCCTCCGGGCCTGACGCCACCGCCGAGGAGCACGTCTTCGACGTCCTCTTCGACGTGTTCGCCGCGCGCAAGAACGTCGCGTCCGACCTTCCGACGGTCAAGCCCACCGTCGCGCAACTGCTTGCCGATCCGAGCAACATGACGTTGCGGCTCGGCGACTACGACCCCGACTTCCGTCGCTACAGCTACGACGAGATCCTCGACGTCAGCGAGGACGTCGCGGAGCTGGAGGCCCTGCACCGCTGGGCGATGGTGCTGCACAACCAGCAGCCGTGGGATCGCACCCAGGCCGAGCTCGTTGCGGTCGAGGACCTGAAGGACGACGACTACGTGGTGGTCCTGCATCCGCGTGATCGTCATGTCCAGCGCTTCATCGCCAAGGCACTGGCCGAGCCTGCGTCCGACACGCTGCTCGCACCGGTGTCCCCGTACTCGGCGCAGGAGCCGGTCGAACCGGTGCGTCCGTTCCCGCCGATCGACGTGCGGCGCGACTTCGCCGTCCAGCCGCGGATCGAGGCGTTGTCGGCGGTGCACGGCGACACCGTCTGCACGAACGAGGACCTGATCCGCAACTCGGCCTACAGCTGGTCGCCGATGACGGCGGACGAGATCACCGCGAAGACGGGGATCGAAGAGCGCCGCTACACCTCGGGCAGTTTCGAGGAGCTCGCACTGAAGGCCGCGAAATCGGCTCTCGCCCATGCAAATCGGGGCCCCGAGGAAATCGGCGGCGTCCTCGTGTGCACGTGCACCAGCTCCCGGCCCATTCCGTCGCTGGCCACCTGGCTCTGCGGCGAACTGGGTATCGGCCAGACGCACGCGGCGTACGACCTGGTCGCGGCGTGCGCGGGCCTGCCGTACGGCCTCTCCGAGGCGACCCGCATTCTGCAGCAGGTCCAGCGACCGGTGCTCGTGGTGTGTGTCGAGAAGTTCTCCGACAAGGTCGGCAACGTCCGACCGTCGCGGATGATCTTCGGTGACGGCGCGGCTGCGATCGTCCTCGGTGTCGCGCCGGAGGGTACCGAAGGCGACATCGAGTACCTGCAGACCTTCGCCGGAGGTCCGGCCAGCGAGATCAACTCGATCATCTGGCCGAACCCGGACTTCGACAACGCCATCACGGTCTACGGACCCGAGGTGAAGTCGCTGGCCGGCCGGTACCTCGGGCAGATGCTCGACGAGCTGAAGGAACTCCCCGCGCCCGACGGACGGCAGGGCACCCTGCTCGACAACATCGACGTGGTCGTTCCGCATCAGGCCAACAAGACGATGGTGCTCGAACTGGCCGCCGCGTCCGGCCTGGCAGCCGACCGGCTGTACTTCAACATCGACAAGGTCGGCAACGCGTCGTCGGCGAGCATCCCGCTCGCGGTCGCCGACGCCGTCCGCGACGGTGTGATCACGGAGCCCGTCCGAGTATTCGCGCCCGGCTTCGGTGCTGGAGCGGTCGCGGGATTCTCGGTCATGCGTATCGATCCGGCGGTCGTCGCGCCGGCCTGATACGCGACACGCGCGGAATTCGGGAGCCGCGCACGGCATCCGGGACTTCGTAACGACAGTCCCGGATGCCGCGATAGTCCGGTTCGGTCGGCCGATCGGCCGACCGAACCGTTTCCCGAAAGGAACAGCACGAATGAAGTTCCGCCGTATCGCGGTTGCCGCGCTCGGCTGCGTTTCGCTCACCGTGGTCGCCCCCACGACCGCGAACGCGTTCAGCCTCACGGATCTGCTGCCGAAGGGTGTCGCCGACATCTTCCCGAGCGGATCCGCCGGTCTGTTCGCACCGCCTCCGCCTCCGCCGCCGGCTCCGGCCCCGGCTCCGGCCCCGGCTCCGGCACCGCTCGCTCCCCCGGCACCTCCTGCAGCTCAGGCACCGGCCCAGCCCGCGCCGAGGCCCGCCCCGAGCACCGGCTACAAGAACTGCACCGAGGCGTGGAACGCCGGTGTCGCCCCGCTCTACCGCGGGGAATCCGGCTACGCGCCGAAGCTCGACGGCGACAGCGACGGCATCGCCTGCGAGAAGGATCCACGCTGACGGCTCCGACACCGCACTCGTAACGAGGGGCAGTTTCCCGGATCTCCGGGGAACTGCCCCTCAGCGCGTGCGAGGAGCCAAGCCGTGCAGCAGGGAATCGACGACCTCGACGATCAACTCGTCACGCAGCGGGTCGATCGTTCTGTTGTTCGCCATCACCGCGATCCCCTGCAGCGCGGCGAAGTACACGGTTCCGATGATCTCGGCATCGTCGACGAGTTCGTCCTCGACGGTGGAATCGGCGAATCCACTTGGCAGACTTTGGCAGAGCACCTGGATGTGCAGCAGATCCTCGATCTGATCTTCACCATCGGCAGCTACGACACGCTGGCCCGCATGTTCACGTCGCTGCAACTCGGGATCGACGACGACATCGTCGACCTGATGAAGTTGCCGACGACTCCGCCCGAAACCGATGACGGGACCGTTCACCCGGTCTGAGCAGGTGAACGGTCCCATCACCGGGAGTGGGGGCGGGCG
Source organism: Rhodococcus sp. NPDC003383 (assembly GCF_053589115.1). Lineage (NCBI taxonomy): Bacteria > Bacillati > Actinomycetota > Actinomycetes > Mycobacteriales > Nocardiaceae > Rhodococcus > Rhodococcus sp. NPDC003383. Next base: position 5,524 of record NZ_JBSFRG010000042.1, read on the forward strand.
TCAGAGCCAGCGGGGAGGAGTGGCCTCTCCACCGGTGACACCGACGGCGCCGCGGCCGGCGGCCCAGCGCACGACGCCGGCGAGCGTACCGCGCACGGTGTGCTCGACGGGTGCGTCCTCGATCACCCGCAGCGGTTCGCGTCCGTCGACCTCGAGGACGAGACCCGCACCGAGGTCCTTCTTCCGCCACATGCCGACGATGTCGTCGAGCAGCGAATCGAGAACCACCGCAGGGAAATCGCCGAAGCGGCCGCCGTTGCCGAGGTCGACGGCGTGGATCCACACCTCACGGGTGCGCATCCAGGCGGTCTCCTCGGCCGGCACCGTCCGACCCTGCGCGGTGCGGACCTGCGCCTGCCACGCCGACTCCGGAAGGTTCCGCCACTTCTCATCCAACCGGGCGACGGTGTGCGCGAACAGGTTTCGCAATGCGGCCGGGTTGAGGGTCGCACCCTCGGCGATCTCCTGCGCGCGCTGCTCGGTCGACTCGTACATCGGGGTCTCGACACCCGTTGCGGCCCAATCCATCAGCCGGCACAGCGCCGCGGCGTTGTAGCCGAGGTGCGCGACGAGGTGACGACGGGTCCATCCTTCGAGCAGGGTGGGGCCGTCGAGCTCGTCGTCGGTCAGTTCCGCGAGACGCTGCGAGAGGTAGGCGGTTCCGCGACGTGCGATGAGCAGCCGCTCGGACAGTTCGAGATCGTTGAATCCCACGACGTCCTACTTGATCACGGTCTTGTTCTTGACGGTGCCGAGGCCCTCGATGGTCACCTCGCACACCTCCCCGTCCTGGATGTAGCGGGCGGGCTTGCGGGCGTGGCCGACACCACCGGTCGTACCGGTGATGATCACGTCACCCGGCTGCAGGGTCACGATGTGGGAGATGTAGTCGACGAGCTTGGCCGGGGTGAACACCAGATCGTTGGTGTTCGACGACTGCATGACCTCACCCTCGAGACGGGTCTCGATGGCGGTACCGAGCTGGTAGTCGGTATCCAGGAACGGACCGAAACCGCTGGTCTTCTCGAAGGTCTTGCCCTGATCCCACTGCAGCGTGCGGTACTGGTAGTCGCGCATCGTGTAGTCGTTGATGACCGAGTAGCCGGCGATGTACTCCGCGGCGTCGGCCTCGTCGACCTGGTAGGCCTGCTTGCCGATGACGACGGCGAGCTCGGCCTCCCAGTCGAGCTGCGACGCGGCGTAGGCGGGGACGACCACGTCGTCGTAGGGGCCGGTGAGGGCTTCCTTGAACTTCGAGAACAGGGTCGGGTACTCCGGCAGGTCGCGGCCCATCTCCTTGATGTGGGTCGCGTAGTTCAGTCCGACGCACACGATCTTGCCGGGTGCGGGAACGACCGGCGCGTAGTCGGCGGCGGCGAGGTCGACGGTCTTGCCCGACGCCTGCTCGGCCACGGACTTCCAGTCGGCGTCGGCGAGCAGGGCCGACAGATCGGCGTAGCCGTCGATCACGGTGGCGCTGGAATCGCTGTCGACGCGGACAGCGGCGGTGCCGCCGTCGAGACGGAGGGTGGCAAGTCGCATGGGGGTCAGGCTCCTTCGGAGATGATGGTGCGGTTGAAATGCAGACGCTCCACGATCGGCGCGTCGGAGAAGGCGAACAGGTCGATGCCGTTGTCGGTTTCGAGCGACCACTCGGTCCAGGACGGCACCACGATCATGTCGCCCTTGGTGACGTCGTGGCTCTTGTCCGCGAGGTGGAAACGGCCCTGTCCCTCGAAGACCTGGAAGACCACCGAGCCGACGTCGCGGCGGGCGCGGGTCTGCGCCCCCGCCCGCAGGCGGTGGAACTCGGCGCGGATCGTCGGCATGACGTCGCCACCGGTGGTGGGATTGGTGTAGCGGATCGCGGCGTGGCCCGGCTCCGGGGTGGCCGCGTAACCCTCGTCCTCGAGGGCGAGCTGCTCGTTGAGCGCGCGGTCGGTGTACACCCAGCGGTAGCACGCGATCGGCGAGCTGGTCTTGCGGTCGACGCCGACGAGCGGACGCAGACCCGGGTGCACCCACAGCCGCTCCGAGCGGGAGATGTCCGGGGTGCCCTCGTCGGTCACGCCGTCGGAGCCGAATTCGAAGAATCCGGTGTCGGTGTAGTTCACGAAGGGGATGTCGAGGCCGTCGATCCACGCCATCGGCTGGTCGGTCTCGTTGTGGTGGCCGTGGAAGTTCCAGCCCGGCGTGAGCAGGAAGTCGCCGCGGCGCATGGCGACCGGGTCGCCGTTGACCACGGTCCACACGCCTTCACCTTCGACGACGAAGCGGAAGGCGTTCTGCGAATGACGATGCTCCGGCGCGGTTTCCTTCGGGCCCAGGTACTGGATCGCCGCCCACAACGTCGGGGTGACGTACGGGACGCCGCCGAGACCGGGGTTGGCCAGCGCGATCGCACGACGCTCACCACCGCGCCCGACCGGCACGAGGTCGCCGGCGCGCTGCGCCAGCGGGTACAGCGTCGACCACTTCCAGACGAAGGGCACGGCCTTGGAGGTCGGGACCATCGGCATCAGATCGCCGAGCTGGGTCCACAACGGATTCAGGTGTTCCGTCTCGAAGTCGTCGTACAGCTTCAGAAGCTCGGGATCGACAGGCTCGGTGGCAGTCATGAATTCTCCTCTCGGCAACGGTGCATCTCGTTGTCCGGCGCTGTTCCCAACCTAGGTGGGTCGAATCACGACAAGCCAACTATTTCTGCTGTGCAGAATACTGGGCGTCCGCTCCCTCGATGTCGGCGATGTCGACCTCGATCCCCCGCACCGCCGCCTGCATCTGCGCGACAAGCTTTCCCCGCAGGTGCTGCCGGTACCGGGTGATCGGCACCGCGGCCGTGATCGCCCCGATGGCCGTGCCGCGCGCGTTGCGGATGGCCACTCCGAACGCCGCGACGCCGGCCTCCGTCTGCTCGACGTTGACCGCGAACCCCACGTGGCGCGCGGCCTCGAGTTCGTGCACGAACTCCTCGAACTCGCCGATGGCCATCCGGCGGTCGGTCTCGTACGCGGGCGTCGGCCCCTGGCTGATCTTCGGCTCGTCCGCGGGCCGCAGATACAGCTGCTCGAGGACCGAACGCGGGAGTTCCGCCAGGAGGATGCGCCCGCCGGCGGTGAGCTCCGCAGGTAGCACCTGACCTCGGCGATCGCCCACACGCAGGATCGATTCGGTCTCGGCGGTCCACAAGAACCGGGCCTGGGATCCCACGCGGATCACGAGGTTGATCGTCTCGCCGGTGAGTGCCGCGAGTGCCTCCATGTGGGGCCGGCACATGTCGGTGAAGTCGCGCGTCCATCCCTGCCGGGCGGGACCGACACCCAGCGCCGGCCCCGGGTGGTACATCCGTTTCTCGTCCTGCACGGCGAACCCCCGGTACACGAGCATCGCCAGCAGACGGTGCGCGGTCGACGGGGCCGTACCGAGTTCCTGGGCCGCGTCCTTCAACCGGAGCGCCCCGGCGTCGCGGAGCAACTGGAGCAGGCGCAAGGCGTTGTCGACCGACTCGAGCATGTACGTCGGCTTCCGGATCGTGTCCCTCGGCTTGTTCTGCATAGCAGAACTTTATTGCACGGACAGGTGCCCCGCACCCACCGTTGAAGAATGCTTTCCCCCAACGAGGCTTCACCGGCGCGGGCCACCGGCAGCATCACCCTGCCCCGCGCCCACGTGATCGCGGTGATCGTCTGCTGGCTGTTCGTCGTCTTCGACGGATACGACCTCATCGTCTACGGCAACGTGATCTCGAGCCTGCAGGCCGAGTGGGGCATCAGCGCGTCGACCGCCGGCACCCTCGGAAGCCTCGCGTTCGTCGGCATGATGATCGGCGCGGTCCTCGCCGGCCGGTTGTCGGATGCGATCGGACGGAAGCAGGCCGTCATCGGCTGCGTGGTCGTTCTGTCGGTCTTCACGACACTCTGCGCGGTCGCACCGGGACCGATCGTCTTCGGCCTGCTGCGGCTGATCGCCGGTATCGGGCTGGGCGGTCTCGTGCCCACGTCGAACGCACTGGCCGCCGAACTCGTGCCGAACAAGTGGCGCGCCGCCGTCGCGACCATGATGATGTCGGGCGTCCCGATCGGCGGTTCGATCGCGGCCCTGATCGGTATCCCGGTGATCCCCCACTGGGGCTGGCGCCCGATGTTCGCGTTCGCCCTGGTTCCCCTGGTGATCCTCGTTCCGCTCGCGGTGAAGGTGCTGCCGAATCATTCGCTGCTGGAGGCCCATCCCGACAGTTCCGAGGGCGGGTTCAAGGCACTCCTCGGCCCGCGGTTCCGCACGATCAGCATCATGTTCGCGGCCGTCACCGTCGTGACGCTGCTGGCCTGGTACGGCCTCGGCACGTGGCTGCCCAAGCTCATGCAGGGTGAAGGCACCGATCTCGGCAACGCGCTCACGTTCTCGCTGGCTCTGAACCTCGGGGCGGTCGCGGGCTCGTTCATCACCGCCTGGGGCGGGGTGCGCTTCGGATCCGTGCCGACCAGTATCGTCGCGGCGCTCGTCGCCGGTGCCGCCCTGCTGACGTTGCTGCTCGACCCGCCGGTCGCCGTGGTCTACCTGATCTTCGTGCTCGCCGGTGTCGGCACCCACGGCACGCAGGCGCTGATCATCGCGGCGGTCGCCTCCTACTACCCGGACCATCTCCGTGGCACCGCACTCGGCTGGGCACTCGGCGTCGGACGCATCGGCGCCGTCGCGGCCCCGCAGCTCGGTGGCTGGCTGCTCGCCGCCGGACTCGGCGCCGACTCGAACTTCGTCCTCTTCGGCATCAGCGCACTGATCTCGTCGCTGCTGTTGACCGTGATCTGGAAGAAGTTCCCCACCAGCGATCGGACGTTGCGCGGTCCGATCCTGACCCACTGATCACCGATCGCCCTGCGATCCCGAGTCACCGATCGCCCTGCGATCCCGAGTCACCGATCGCGCCGCGATCCCGGACTCCACATCCCCGCTTTCACGACCGAAGGAGCGTCATGTCCGATCTGAAGGACGCACGAGTTCTCATTGCCGGTGGCGGCATCGGCGGTGTCGCCAACGCCCTGGCCCTCGCCCAGAAGGGTGCTCAGGTCACCCTGTTCGAGCGTGCTCCCGAGTTCGGCGAGGTGGGCGCCGGCCTTCAGATCGGCCCGCACGGCTCCCGCATCCTGCAGTCGCTCGGGGTGTACGACGAGGTCATCGCCAAGGGCGTGCTCCCCAAGAACCTCGTGTTCCGGGACGCCGTCACCGCGGAGATCCTCACCAAGGTCGACCTCGGCCGCGACTACCAGCAGCACTACGGCGGCGTGTACTTCGTGGTGCACCGCTCCGATCTGCACTCGGTCCTCGTCGACGCGGCCCGCAAGGCCGGTGCCGACCTGCGCGTCAACGCGCCGGTGCAGGACGTCGTCACCGAGGGCGACACCGTGCGCGTCATCCTCGAGAACGGCGAGGAACACGTCGGCGACGTCGCGCTCGGCATGGACGGTCTGCACTCGCGGCTGCGTCCGAAGCTCTCCGACGACAAGCCGGTCGGCTCCGGGTACGTCGCCTTCCGCGGCACCTTCCCGATGCACGAGGTGCCGCTCGACGAGGAGATCGAGGACGTCGTGGGCTACATCGGCCCGCGCTGCCACTTCATCCAGTACCCGCTGCGTCAGGGTGAGATGCTCAACCAGGTCGCGGTGTTCCAGTCGCCCGCGTTCCTGCGCGGCGAGGAGATGTGGGGCAGCCCCGAGGAACTCGCCCACGCCTACGACCACTGCCACGAGAGCGTGCAGACCGCGCTGAAGTACCTGTGGACCGACCGCTGGTGGCCGATGTTCGACCGCAACCCCATCGACAACTGGGTCGACGGCCGCATGATCCTGCTCGGCGACGCCGCGCACCCGCCGCTGCAGTACCTCGCGTCCGGCGCCGTCATGGCGCTCGAGGACGCCAAGTGCCTCGCCGACTACGCGGCCGAGGATCTGCAGGGCGACACGAAGAACTGGCCGAAGATCCTCCAGGACGTCAACGCCGAACGTGCACCGCGCTGCAACCGCATCCTGACGACCGGACGCATGTGGGGCGACCTGTGGCACCTCGACGGAGCCGGCCGCGAAGCCCGCAACGAGCTGTTCCGCACGCGCGACACGTCCAGCTACAAGTACACCGACTGGCTGTGGGGCTACAGCTCGGACCGCAACCGCTGATCCTGTCGTCGAGCGCCGCCTCGCCTCACTCCCCGCCCGTGAGTGACGCGAGGCGGCGCTCGGCGCTCGCCAGCGCTTCCCGGGCGGTGGCCAGGTCTTCGCGCAGAGCCGCGAGCTGCCGGTGCATCCCGAGCGTCATGTCCCCCGGTTCCGGGATCGCCAGGACATAGGACCCGCTTCCGCGGCGCGTCTCGATCAGTCCTTCCATCCGCAGCACGTCCTGCGCGTCCTTCACGACGGACGGCGAGACCCCGTAGTGGGCGGCGAGTTCGTGCACGCCGGGAAGCTGGTCCCCGACGGCCCATTCCTTCCACGCCAGCCGGTGCTTCAGGTCGGTGGCGACGTTCTCGTACTTGTAACCCATGCCCGACCGTAACACTTTTCCGTACAACTGACATTCTCTTTTCGGGGCGGGCACCTACCATTGCGCGCATGAGTGCGCTACGGGCCGCGGTCGTCGGCGGCGGAATCATCGGTGCCGCAACGGCACGCCGGCTCACCGAGTGCGGTGCCACCGTGACCGTGTTCGAGAAGGAACGTGACCTCGCCGCGCACCAGACCGGACACAACAGCGGCGTGGTCCACGCCGGGCTGTACTACACACCCGGCAGCCTCAAGGCACGACTGTGCCGTCGCGGCGTGGAGTTGCTGCGCGACTACACGGCCGAGCGGAATCTGCCCTACGAGGAGTGCGGCAAACTCGTCGTCGCACTCGACGACTCCGAACTCGGCCGCCTCGACGCGATCACCGCCCGGGCCACCGAGAACGGGGTGCCCGGCATCCGGAGGATCGGGCCGAACGAGATCGAGGCGATCGAACCGCGCGCCCGCGGCATCGCCGCGCTGCACTCCCCTCACACCGCGATCGTCGACTACGTCGCGATCACCACCGCTCTCGCGGGTGACGTCACCGCGGCGGGCGGCACCATCCGCACGGGCACCGAGGTCACCGAACTGATTACGCGCGGCGACGAGGTCCTCGTCGGAACCCGATCCGGCACCGACGCCTTCGATCTCGTGATCACCTGCGCGGGACTGCAATCGGACCGGCTCGCCCGCGCCGCGGGTGATGCGGCGACGCCACGGATCGTGCCGTTCTTCGGCGACTACTACCTGCTGCGACCCGAACTCTCGACGACCGTGCGCGGGCTGATCTACCCCGTGCCGGACCCGCGCTATCCGTTCCTCGGCGTGCACCTGACCAAACGTATCGACGGTTCGATCATGCTGGGCCCCAACGCATTCCTCTCCCCCGGACGGGAGGCCTACGACCGGCGATCCGGCTCCGCGCGGGACCTGTGGGAGGCACTCGCCTTCCCCGGCTTCGCGCGGTTCGCCGTGCGCAACGTACCCGCCGCTCTACGCGAATTGCGGACCGCGGTGAGCACTCGCGAATTCGTCGTCGAGGCAGCGAAATACGTTCCCGGCCTCACCGTCGCCGACGTGGTGCGCGGACCACGAGGAATCCGCGCCCAGGCCATGAACGCCGACGGCAGCCTCGAGGACGACTTCGTCGTCACCGGGCACGGACGGCTCGTTCACCTGCGCAACGCGCCCTCCCCCGGCGCGACGTCGTCGATGGCGATCGCCGAGTATCTCGTCGACGCCGCGCTGGAGCGGGTCGGTCGCTGATCGGACGCTCGACGCTCAGGCGATCGATTCGAGCCACCGCGTCATGACCGCGTGTGCCTGCGCGGACGACTGCGAATGCACCGACCGGAGTTCGGCGAGCACCGACTCGGCGGCGCCGGCGCCGAGGGTCTCCTCGAGTGCGCGACGGTATTCGTCGATCGCGAGCCACTCCGCGGCGACATCGGGACCGGCCTCGAGGTGGAACTGCACGCCGTAACTGCGGCCGTGCCGGAACAACTGGTTCGGATACGCCGGCGACGACGCGAGCAGCGTCGCCCCGCGCGGCAGATCGAACGTGTCGCCGTGCCACTGCAGGGTGGGGAAACTCGCCGGCAGCTCACCCCACACCGGGTCCGCAGCGGACGCCGCGGTCAGTTCCACATCGCACACCCCGACCTCGGGCGCCGGACCGGAGTAGACCTTCGCGTCCAGCGCAGCGGCCAGCAACTGCGCCCCGAGACACACACCCCACACCGGAACGTCCGCTGCGAGAGCCGAACGCAGGTAAGCGATCTCGTCGTCGATCCACGGAACGACCGCACCGTCGTTCGCGCCCATCGGGCCACCCATGACCACGATGCCCGGGTAGTCGATCGTCTCGGGCAGTGGCTCTCGCCACAACCGGACCGTGTGCACCGGACCGAACTCCTCCAGCGCCGGCAGGTAGTCCGCCGGACCCTCGCATTCGACGTGCCGCAGTTCCAGGAAGCCAGTTGTCATCGGCACATCATGGCAGCCGTATGTTACGGGCGGTAGTCGGTTTCAGAGCCGGGGAGCGGCGGGCCGGCGACGCGAGAGTGCGGCGACCGCCTTGCGCCGCAGCACATAGCGGCGCAACGCCCGCCGGTCGGCCGCGGTGACCTCGATCCCCCACATTTCCTGCGCGACAGGATGCATCAACGCGCGCACCGCACGGGTGGGCACCCGGCGTTGTACCCAGTCCCGCGGACGAAACACCTGATCCCGGTAGAAGTCGCCGCGCGGGGTCCGCTGCAGCACCGTGCGGCAGGTGTCGTCGAACCAGCCGGGGAACTCGGCCCACGTGTCCGGCAACCCCCGGTCGCTGATCCCGTACCGCCGGAACCACGCGCCGCAGTCGCGGTACAGATCCTCCCGCTCGCCGACTGTCAGCGGTCGCACGAACGTCTCGATCATCGTGACGAGCGTGTCCACGTAGGTGGCGTGCTGGAACTGGAACAGGTCCGGGTTCAGACTGTGGTAACGGCGGTCGAGATCGTCGACGCCCTTGATGTGTTCGTGCCCGCGCCGGATGATCGACGACAGGTCCGTGTCGTCGTACGCCATCCGGATCAGCAGCGGAACGGTGTGCCGTTTGTGCAGCCACAGCCGGCGCGGGGTACGCGAATGTTCCATTCCCGCGGCGATTGCCGGATGCAGCATCTGCAGCCCCACCGCGCGCGGCAACGCGAGCAGGAACCGCCGATCGCCGAGATACCGGAGCAGCAGCCCGTCCGGGTCGATGTCGGTCGAGTGCGCAACCACCGTGAGCTCGGACTCCCGACCTCAGATGATGTTCTTGCCGGACTGGATGCGACGGCGGAGGTCCACCATCAGCGCCAGGCTGCCGCCGTGCCGGATGAACTTCGGGATGAACCGGTTGACGAACGAGACGAAGACGAACAGGTGCTCGAAACGGCGGCGGTCGTCCTCGCTCCAGCTGTACCCGAGCTGTTCACGGAAGTACGGCGGCAGGGTCCCGATCGTGAGGAACTTCAGCAGATTCCCGAACATGAGCCGCATCGGCAAGTTGATCATCTTCAACCCGACGAGATCGTTCAGGAACTGCTTGGTGGTCTCGTCGAACACGACCCGTTCGCAGCCGCGGTTCCAGTACCGCTCGAAGTCGGCACGCGTAGCGGGCCACATGTCCTCGGTGACCTGCAGGGTCGTACCCAGTTTCGAGGCGGTCGCGTAGAAGTCCTCGATCTGCTCCTCGTCGAGGGTACCGTGCAGCAGCTGGTAGCTGTCCTCGATGCCGACGTAGAGGCACGCGGCGACCCACATCTGCAGCTCACGGTTGAACGCGTTGTACTTGACCGGGCTGTTCTCGTCCGAACGCACCTGCCGGTGCGCACCGTTGACCGCCTCGCGGAACGCCAGGCGTTCCTCGTCGGTGCCCAGGATCGCGACCGCGAGGTACTGCGTCGTGGTGCGGGCCCGCTTCCACGGATGGTGGACGAGCGAGCCGGACGTCACTTTGCTCTCCATGACGCCGTATGCGACCTCGGGCCAGCCGAGCTGCATGATGACGTTCGCGGCGGCGCCGGCGAACGACCAGAAGTCAATAGCGTCGGACAGGGCGTGCTTCTTGCGGCTCCACCGGTTCGGGCCGCTGGTGATCTTGATTCGCGTGCGGGCGGAGGTCAGCACGGGTTCGGTATCCACGGCGTCGTCGAGGTAATGCGCGGGCATCGGGTCCTCCTCAGATTCTGTTCGGACGGGTGCGCCGGACCGGCGCGGGATGTGCGTTTACCACTTGTCAGTTCCCTCCACTGCCGATGCCCTGGAGGAGCATCCGCCAGAAGGCCGCGAGTTCTTCGCCTGCCGGGATGAGGATCGGATCGGCGACGGCCGGCGGTCCGATGAGCGTGCCGGGCGTCGTCCGGTTCGCCACACCGAGATCGTTCGGCCGCGGCGCGTTCTGGGCGCCGCGCTGGCCGTGGTCCTCGCCGGGCGGGCAGTAGTGCGTGAGGTCGACCGTGACCGACGACTCGTCACCGAGCGCACGGCGCGGCGTGTCGTACACGCACACCGGACCCTGGGTGGCGATGAGCGCAAAGTCCGCGCGGTCGCCGTGCACGATGGATTCGAGCGCGGCCAGGCCACGAGGAAGGGCGACCAGGCCGGTCTGCAGCGCGGCCGAACGATCCGAGATGATCGGTGCGACGTCGACGAGGTTGGCGAGCACCGCCGCGAACGACTCCTCGTTGGCGGCAAGCACACCGTCGGCGCGGCGCATGGCGTCCGGGGTCGTCGTCATCATCTCGTTGATCCGGTCCTCGTTGGCGTACAACGTGTCCGCGATCGTGCGCGCCGCGGCCATCCCGTCGACGAATTCCTCCGAGTTGTTCGCCATCGTCGACATCAAACCTGCTGTGCGGCTGAGCAGTTGGGTCAGATCGGTCGCGTGGGTTTCGAGGCGGCCGGACAGATCGTCGGCGTCGGTGATGAGCCGCGCCAGATCGGGACCCAGACCCTGGAACGCGGCGCCGAGTTCGGCACCGACGGTGGCGATGGTGCCGGGTTCGACCGTGTCGAGGAGCGCCGCCGTGCTCGCCAGCGTTTCGGCGATCTGAACCGGCTGCTCCTCGGCCGGCATCTCGATCGAATCACCGTCCGCGAGGTACGGACCGTGATCGACGCGCGGGAAGATGTCGACGTTGAGCATGCCGGCGAGCGTTCCCTGCGTGATCTTCGCGATCGAGTCGGTCGGGATCTCGGTGCCACCTTCGAGCTCGAACTCGAGCCGGGCGCCACCGCTCTGCGGGTCGACCGACACTGCCGACACGACACCGACCTGGACACCGCGATAGGTGACGACGGTGCCTTCCGAGACCCCGAGCGCGTCGTCGACGTGGGCGGACAGCCGCATCTCGTCGCCGAGTCCCCGCGGGCCGACGATGTAGTAGATGCCGTAGGGCACCACGATCAGGGCGGTCAGCACGAACAGAACAAGCTGGACGAGGACGATTCTCTTCATCGGGTGCCTCCTCCGAGCATCTCCTGCAGCGACGTGGGTGACGGTTCCGGCGGTGTCCCGGTGAAGTAGCCGCCGGCCAGGATCGTGTCGATGCTCTCCGGGATCTCGAGCGCACCGTCGAACACCAGGTAGTCACCGCGCACGGACTTTCCGAACGCGTCCATGAACGCGTTCATGGCGGCGAGGGTGCCGCCCATGCGGTCGTTGAACGCCTGCAGGGTGGACGCGACCGTCCCGGCGTCGGCCAGGAACCCTGCCGGGCCCTGCGGCACGGCACCGGTCAGCGCCTGCACGTTGAGGGCGAGGCGGGTCGTCGAGTCGAGCAGCGCGGAGATGGAATCACGTTGTGTGACGAGCACTTCGACCGCTTCGGCGGTGTTCGCGAGATATGCGTCCATCGTCTGCTCTTCGTCCGCCATGCGGCGGGTGACGTCGGCGGCCAGCGTCATCGCCTCGTCGAACGCGGTCTGCTGGTCGATCGCCCGCGTCATCAGGTCGGTCGCGGTGTCGGCGAGTGCCTGCACCCGGTCGGACCGTCCGGTGAACGCGACGTTCAGTTCGTCGACGACGGTCGCGAGCTGATCCATCCCACTGCCGCTGACGACGTTGCCCAGGGAGGCGAGCATCGTCTCGACACGCGGCCCGAGATCGGTGTTGTCCACGTCGATGACGTCTCCGTCGGACAACCGGTCCGGCGCCGCGTCGACAGGGTTGATCAGCCGCAGGTACGGACTGCCGAGCGCGGACGGAATCTCCACCGAGACAAGCACATTGCTCGGGACCTCGAGTTCGCGCTGCAGCGACACCTGCAGGCCGGCACCGCTGGTCGTGGTGTTCAGGGACGCGACGCGGCCGACGATCTGCTGCCCGTACCGGACGTCGGCACCGAGGACGATGCCGTCGGCGCTCGCCAGATGCACATCGACGTCGAACGCACCGGCACCCGCGGACCGGCCGACCGGAAGGTCCTGGATGCCGTAACCGCAGCCCGACACGGCGACCGTGCCGGCGACCGCGACCGCCAGCGCGGCGAGACGGACCGCTCGCCGGGACGGAACGGTGGATGTCGGGGTCACGGGTTCCCTCCGGTGATGGCGGTGACGATTCCCAGCGGGTCGGATGCGCTGATCGGGAACGTGATGGGGTTGGTCAATCCGGCGCCGGTGCACAGGGGCAGCGGATGCTCGGCGCACAGCGGGCCGGCGACCGCGAACTGGGTCAGGTTCGTCGACACGTTCAGCCGGATGCGGCTGCGTCCGTCGGGGCCGACCGTCTTCTCGAGGTTCTGCATCATGAGCGGCACGAGATCCATGAACTCCGCGAGTCCGGCCTGGTTGCCGGTCAGGGCGTCGCCGAGTCCCTCCAGGTTCGCCGAGATCGCACCGAAGCTCTCCTGGTGCTGGGTGACGAAGCTGTCGAGTTCGGCGAAGACCGTCTGCAGTTCCTCGAGCGGCACGGTGATGTCGAGGTCCGCGTCCTGCCACACCGTCGACAGCGTGGACATGTCGTCGACCATGCTGTCCAGGGACACCTGCCGCGCATCCATCGCCTCGATGAGCGTCGACAGGTTCTCGACGAGCACCGAGAAGTCCTCGGAGGTTCCCCCGATGACACCGGAGGCGGAGCTGAGGTCGCGGACGGCGTTGTTGAACGCCTCGCCCTGGCCGCCCCACGTCTGCGCGCCGCTCGCGAGCACCGAGCCGACGTCGCCGCCCTCCGGTCCCATGAAGTCGACGAGGGTCGAGAGACTGCCGAGCATGCCGTCGATGTCGATCGGCGAATGCGTGCGTTCGACCGGGATCGTGGACTGGTCGGGCAGTTGGGGGCCGTCGGTGTAGGCGGGGCCCAGTTCGATGTAGCGCTCGCTGATGATCGCCGGGCTCATCACGTAGGCGTTCACGTCGGCGGGAAGCTTCACCGATTCGGGCACGGTCATCGTCACCCGCACCGAGGTGCCCTGCGGTTCGATGTCGGTGACGGTGCCGACACCGACGCCGAGGACGGCGACCTTGCTGCCGGTGTAGATTCCGTTGACGTACTCGAAGTCGGCGTGCACCGTGGTGACCCGATCGGTGCGCCCGAAGATGTACCAGATCGGCGCGACGATCAGCAGCAGCGTGACCACGAGGAGCGAAACGATCTTCTTGCGGTTCGACGAGCGGGCCGGAGTGGGCTGTTCGCTCCCCGGCATGTCCTGAATCACCGACATTCCTGCATCACTCCCATCGCGCACAGAAGGTTGTCGGGCAGAACCGCAGCGGGTGTGGTGACGTCGGCCCAGGTGCCGTTGCCGGTGGCGTCGGTGACCGTGCGCAGCGCCGGCGGCAGCTGCGTCATGAGCGCGGCGATGTTGTCCGAGTTGCGCTGCAACGTGCCGGTGACGGCGACCAGGTTGGCCACGAGCCGGTCGGCCTCCTCACGGTTCTCGGTGAACGTCTGCGACAGGGTCGAGATGACGGCGCGGAGATTGTTCGCGAGCCCGGTCAGCGCTTCCTTACGGACCGACATGGTCTGTACCAGAGTGCGTGCGTCCGCGGCGGTTTCGACGAGGGAGTCCTGCTGGTCGACCGCCATCACCGACAGCCGGCGCGACATCTCGAGCAGCTGGTCGAACTGTTCGCTGTGACGTCCGAACGCGGTGGAGGCCGCGCTGATCCCGGTGAGGGTGCGTTCGACCTGGCCGCTGTCGGACGGCATCACCTGCGACAGCGTGGTCATCATCTGTTCCATCGCCTCGAGATCGAGTTCCCGGGAGACCCGCTCGGCACCGGCACCGACCTCGTCGAGCGAGTACGGAACGGTCGTGCGCTCGAGCGGGATGGTGTCGCCGCCGTCGTCGACACCGCCGGGGCGGACGTCGAGATAACGCTTGCCGAGGACGGTTTCGAGGCGGACCGACGCGGTGGAGGTGTTGCCGACCGTGCGGTTGTCCTCGAGGCGGAACTCGACGTCGACGTGGTCGCCTGCGAGCTCGATGTTCTCGACCCGGCCGGCCGGGACACCCGCGACGTACACGGGATCGCCCGTCGCGAGACCGGCGGCGTTCGCGAATTCCGCTGTGTACGGCTCGGTTCGGGCGTGGTACCAGAATCGAGGGATGCCGATCGCGGCGCCGAGACCGACGACGAGGACGACGATGCCGATCGTGCCGAGCACCAGCGGCATGTGCGTGGTGTTCTGGCGGCGGCCGAACCCGAACAGGAATTCGAGTGCGCCGACGAACACGTCGATGAGTTTGACCAGGAACATCATGGCAGCGTTCCCTCCCCCGCCGCAGCTGCCGCGGAGTTCTCCAGCACGTCCACGAGATCGTCGATGTAGGTGATCCCGATCGCGACGAGGGCGACACCCGCGCCGAGGCCGACGAGGACGAACATCCAGGCGAAGCTCTGCAGGATCCGCCCGTTGTGCCCGCCGAGCGATCGGACGCCGCGGACGATGAGGTCGATGAGTCGTGTCAGTAGGATCATCGGCACACCGGCGAGTGGGTAGGACCGAAGATGTTCACTTCTGCGTCGCCTGCTTTCAGGGTGAAGTTGCACAGGTAGAGGCTGACGAAACTGCCGTACTGACCGGTGCGGTTGATCTGGTGTGCGAAGTTCGGGAGATTCGCCACCATGCGTTCGAACTCCGGGGTGTTCGCGATCCAGGTGTCGGTGACGGAGGCCAGGCTCGCGAGCGAGCGCGCGAACGCGCCGTCGGACTGTGCCATGATGTCGGCGAGCTCGTCGACCGTCGCGGTTCCGGAGTCGAGGAACCCGGCGATGCGCGTGCCGTCACCGACGACGGAATCACCCAGTACGGCAAGCCCGTTCACGAGCGAGGTGAGTTCGTCGCTGCGGTTGTCGAGCGTGCCGAGCAGCCGCGTCATGTTGTCGACGACCTCCCCGAGGATGCCCTCGCGGTCGCCGAGGCTGCCGGTCAGGGTCGCGACCCGGTCCAGGAACTGTGCGACGGCGTCGCTGCGCCCGTTGAACGTGTCGGTGATGTTGCGCGCGAGGACGTTCACCTCCTCGGGCGGCAGCGACTCGAACAGCGGCCGGAACCCGTTCATCAGCGCCGTCAGATCGACCGGCGGGGTCGTCTGCGAAATCGGGACCACCGATCCGGGTTCGAGCACCTCGGACGAGCCGGGCGCGTCGACGTGCGGTTCGGGCATCGTGATGGCCACGTACCGGGCGCCGAGCATGTCGCCGTAGCGCACCGCGGCCTGAACGTCGCGGGTGAGCACCTGATCGCCCTCGATCTCGACGGTCACCCGCGCGAGCGCAGCACCACCGTCGGCGTCGGCGACGTCGACCGCGTCGACCCGGCCGACCCGAACACCGGACAACGTGACGGGGTTGCCGACGTTGAGACCTTCGACGTCGGTGAATTCGAGGACGTAGTGGTCGGTGGAACCGCGGACCGGGACCGCGAGGGTGTTGAACACCAGGGATCCGCAGATCGCACCGACGGCGCAGTAACCGACGAGCGACACCATCTGGGAACGCTTCAGTTTCACGGGATCTGCACCTCGCTTCCACGGACGAGCGGGCCGAGGATGAACGTGAGCGCCGGGTTCAGCGCTGCGCCGGCCTCGTCGAGCGAGGCGGGGACGGTCGCCTCGGCCACACCGAGTGCGTCCTCGAGCAGACTCAGCGGTTCGGCTTCCTCGGGGCCGCCGACGATTCGCTTCGGCGCGTCGTAGGTGCCGTTGCCGGGACTGTTGCATTCGAGGCCGGTGAGCGGACCGTATACCGGGCAGTCCGCCGACGTGTACGGCATCGGATCGGCGAAGGACGGCACCGCGGTGATGTTGAACCGCCCGCTGGCGAAGACCCGTGCGCCGGCGTTGCCGAACAGTCCGGCGTTCTCGAGGGTTTCGTACAAGCCGCTCGGATTGGCGGCGGTCGTCGCGAGGATCGTCCCGATCGAGTCGGTGACGGTGATCATCGCGTCCCGGCGCTCACCGGCGAATCCGTCGACCGAGGCGGCGAGCAGCGTCGCCGCGCCGAAGGCATCGGCCAGCCGGTCACGGTTCTCGACGATCGCACCGGAGACCTCGGCCGCGGACGCGACCATGCCGACGATGTCCGGGGTGGCGTCCGACAGCGACCGCATCACCTCCACGAACTGCGGTGTGGTGTCGAGGAATTCGGCTGCGGCCGGGGCCATCTGATCGCTGACCGCGGCGAACCGGTCGATCGTGCGGCCGATGGTCTCGCCGTTGCCGTCGAGTGCGCTGCTCAGGGCGCTCAGAGCGACGGAGAGCTGGTCGGGGCGCATGTCGTCGAGCACGCCGGCCATTTTCGTGAACACGTCGTACATCGCAACGGCTTCCGGGCCGGAATCGACCGCGATCGTCTCGACCTGCCCGAGCGTGCCGACGCCGGACGCCGCGGTGGTCTCGATGCCGTCCGGGCTGCCGGCCGGATCGTCGACCGGGTCGACGAGTTCGACGTAGATGTCACCGAAGAACGTGCGGGGCACGACCCGGGCGAGCACCGACGACGGCACGAGTTCCGCAGCAGCGGAGTCGATCGCCAAGCGCACCTGGGATTCGGCCGAACCGGCCTCGACGGAAGCGATCCGCCCGATCTCTACGCCGTGGTACCGCACGGGTGCGCCCCCGTTGACGAGACCGACGGCCGCGGGCACCTCGACGAAGACGTCGTTCGTGTCCTCGAAGGTTCCCGTTCCGCGCAGCACCATGCCCACCGCGACGGCCAGCGCCGCACAGACGCTGACCGCTCCGACGAGGACGTACCTGGTCTTTTCACGTGATGTGGGTCGATCCACGTCACACCCCCATTCCGGGAACTTCGGGAACCAGACCCCACAGCGCGAACGTCAGCAACACGTCGAGGACACCGATCGACAGGATCGCGGTGCGCAGGGCACGGCCGGCCGCGGCACCCACACCCGCCGGACCACCCGACGCGTAGTACCCGTAGGCGCAGTGCACGAGGCTGACGACCATCGCGAAAACCATGGCCTTGATTCCGGAGTACAGCAGGTCCTGGGGTGTCAGGACCAGATGAAAGAAGTAGTCGTACGTGCCGGCTGATGCGCCGTTGAACACGACGACGACGAGGCGCGTCGACAGGTAGCTGGCGAGCAGGCCGATCATGTAGATCGGGATGACGCAGACCATCGCGGCGAGCGTGCGGGTGGCCGCGAGGAACGGTATCGACTTGATGGCCATCGAGTCGAGTGCGTCGATCTCGTCGGAGATCCGCATCGCACCGATCTGCGCGGTGAAGCCGACACCGACCTTCGCCGACAACGCGATCGCCACGACCACGGGCGCGAGCTCGCGGGTGTTCGCGACCGCCGACAGCATGCCCGACATCGTCGTCATGCCGACGAGTTCGAGGCCGCGCTGCGTTTCGACACCGAGCATCATGGCTGCGGCCAGCGACATCGCGAACACGATGCCGATCGTGCCGCCACCGGACAGCAAGGACTGGGTACCGAAGCTGACCTCGCTGATCTGTGCGATCACATGCTTGCGGAACTTGCTGAGCGCGTACGGAATGGACGCGATCGTGCGGAAGTAGAACGAAACGTGCATGCCGAGCGTGGCGAGATTGTCGCCGACGCGGTGAACCGCGCGGGTCGCGGTGTGGACAGGTTCTCGGGCGGTCAGGGTCAACGGAATTCACCCACCGCCGGAACGATGACCGTGTACAGCGCCGAGAGCGCGGTGTTGACGATGAACACGAGCGCGAACGCGATGACGACCGCTTCGTTGACCGCGTCGGCGACACCGCGCGGGCCGCCCTTGGTGTGCAGTCCCTTGAACGTCGCGACGAGCGCGGAGAGCAGACCGAACACGGCCGACTTGACCAGTGCCATAACGAAATCCGCGGGACGGCCGTATTCGGCGAAGGTCGCCATGAACGTACCGGCGGGAAGATGCTGGACGTAGATGTGGTAGAGCCAGCAGGCGCCGACACCACCGAGCGTGACGATCGAGCACAGCGCGAGCGAGACCACGACGGCACCGACGAGGCGGGGCGCGACGAGGCGCTCGAGGACGTCGAGACCCATGACCTCCATCGCGTCGATCTCCTCGCGGATCTTGCGCGAGCCGAGATCGGTGCAGATCGCCGAGCCCGCCACACCGGCGAGCATGAGCGCGCACACGAGGGCGGAGGCCTGGCCGACGATGATGAAGGCGACGACGGCGCCGGAGTAGCCACCGGCACCGATCCGGCCGGCGAGTTCGCCGACCGACACTGCGATGAACACGCCGACCGGAATCATCAGCAGCAGCGACGGTCCCGTGCACACGCGCCCGATGAAGAGCGTCTGGGTCACCGTCTCGTACAGCGACAGCCGGCGTCGCAGCACGGCGACGGCGAGAACGACCAGCGACTGCACGGCGAATCCGATGAGGAAACCCCCCTCGGTCGCGACGTCGCGAACCGGCCCACGAGGAGCCGGCAATTCATAGGTCATCTACTGCATCCCTTCGGTTTTCACACAGGGGTGGCTCCGTCGATCGGGTACGGAAGCAGACGTCGATTCAGGGTGAAGTGTGACACACCCACCGACGCTGGGCAAGATCTAAGTGAACCGCGATTCTCATCAGACGGAGCGGGTGTGCCCATGGAAGCCAAGACGTACCGCACCGCTCACAACCTGGGAATATCTGTTTTCCGTCAGCGCTTTTCGCCGAGCGGCGGACGTTGACTACGATGCACCGATCGGACGGTTAGGAGAACGCCGATACTGCCCGCCGCACCGCGCAGGCAGCCCGTCGCACAGGCGACTAGGTCATGCACACGTTCGAGAACGTCAGCACCGGCCAGCAGACGATGGAACCGAGGAACGAGATCACCAGGTCGACACCCTCCATGTCGGAGAGATGCGAGGTGTGGGTGAGCGTCCAGACGACACCGATCAGGCCGTAGGGAATGGCGACCAGGACGACGAGACCGATGAACTCGGCGACGGACATCTCGTAGGACAGGACTTTGCGTGCGACATCGAGCACCGATCGGACTCCTGAACGATGGGCGGACAGTAGGTCGGGACG
The DNA here is from genome assembly GCF_053589115.1 of Rhodococcus sp. NPDC003383. Classification (NCBI taxonomy): domain Bacteria; kingdom Bacillati; phylum Actinomycetota; class Actinomycetes; order Mycobacteriales; family Nocardiaceae; genus Rhodococcus; species Rhodococcus sp. NPDC003383. The sequence continues at coordinate 25,073 of NZ_JBSFRG010000042.1, forward strand.
CCGGGTGTCCCCTGCAGCGCATCCATGCCCTACCCCCTCGGATGTGCATCCGTTGCAGATCCGGATGCGACGGACGCGGAGGAGGCTATCACCACCCAGCCGCAGAACTTCCACTTTTGTGAACAATCATTCCGCAGGAGTTGTTCGTTGGTCGGGCATCCCTCTTCGCGAGTAATTCCTGCTCACAGCAGTGCAGGCCGAAAGACCCTGTAACAGGAACGGGGCGAGGCCGAATATATGTGGACAGCGATTCGCAATCGTGGAATTGGCATATGCTCTCACGGAGCGACACACCCCAGCGAGCGTCATCCGGGCAACACCGACAGGGCAAACCGAGCGAACAGAGGCAGGTGCGCGTGGTCAGCAAGACTTCCTCCCCCCGGGTCGAGCGCCGGTCGCGGCCGAAGGACCGTCGCGACCGGATTGCGACCGCTGCCGCGATCGCCTTCGCCGAGCGCGGCTACCACGGGGTGAGCGTCGAGGACATCGCCGCCGAAGTGGGAATCACCAAATCCGCTCTCTATCGCCACTTTCCGGGAAAGTACGCGCTCTTCCTCAACTCGGCCCTGATCCTCCTCGACGCACTCGAAGCCGCACTCGAGCAATCGTCGGATCCGCTCCCGGGCAGCGCCTACGATCAGCTCCGCGCACATCTGTCCGCGATCATCGGCACCACGATCACGCATCGCCGCACCGCGGGCATCTACCGGTGGAAACGCCGGTACCTGCAGAAGGAGGACCGGCTGCCCATCCGCACGCGATCGTGGGAGGTGAACCGCGTCATCCGCGAATGCGTCATGCGGATCCGGCCGGAGCTGTCCGACCGGGACGCCTTCGTCACCGTCGCCGCGATGCTCAGTGTGATCGGGAGCATCACTGCGCACAGCCTCGTGCTCTCCCCGCGACGCACCGAGCAACTCCTGCTCGGCGCATGCACCGCGATCGCCGAATGCGACGCCGGCTCGTCCGGCACGAGCGTGACCGTTCCCGCGGCCGTCCCCGAGCCGGCCGCGGTGAGCAACATACGTGAGGATCTGCTGCGGGCCTCGGTCCATCTCTTCCACGATCGGGGGTACGCCGAGATCGGGGTCGAGGAGATCGCCGCCGCGGTCGGCCTGCCGGCGTCCGGGGTCTACCGCTACTACCCGTCGAAGGCCGACATTCTCGCGGCCGCGTTCTACCGGGCCATCGACGGGCTCGAAGCGGCGGTCGCCGAGAAGCTTCGCACCGCCTCCGATCCGGTCGACGCGGTGCGGGCACTGACCGCGGTGTACGTGGAACTGTCGTTCTCGCAACGAGAGCTGATGTCCGTGTACTTTGCGGAGCTGGTCCACGTCGCACCCGGCCCCCGCGCGGACCTGCGGCTGCGGCAACGCTCGAACATCGAGCAGTGGGCGGCCCTCCTCCGCGAAGTCCGCCCGGGTCTGTCCGTCGTCGAATCACGGTTCCTGATGTACGGGGCGCTCAACCTGGTGTCCGATCTCGGCGTGTTCCTCGGGCCCGCCGCCGCACAGCAGGAAGCACCGCGCATCCACAATCTGATGATGATCACCCTGCTCGGTTCGAACGTCCCGGAGGAATAGGCATGGCACGCATCGCAATCGTCGGCGGACACGGGAAGGTGGCCCTGCACCTCGAACGGCTCCTGGCCGAGGCGGGGCACGAGACCACTGCTCTCATCCGCAATCCCGACCACGCCGACGATGTACGCGCAGCCGGCGGCAACCCGCTGGTCGCCGACGTGGAGCACCTCGACGTCACGGCGCTCGCCGATCTGCTGCGCGGTCACGATGCGGTGGTGTGGTCTGCGGGCGCGGGCGGCGGCAACCCGGCGCGCACCTACGCGGTGGACCGCGATGCCGCGATCGCCTCGATGACCGCGGCGCAGCAGGCGGGTGTGCGGCGCTACGTGATGGTGTCCTATTTCGGGGCCGGACCGGACCACGGCGTCGCCGAGGACAACAGCTTCTTCCCGTACGCGGAGGCGAAGGCGGCCGCCGACGCCCATCTGCGTGGCACCGACCTGGACTGGACCATCCTGGGTCCGGGGTCGCTGACGTCCGATCCGCCGACCGGGCTGATCGACACGGGTTCGGCCGCGGCCGGGGGCACGGTGAGCCGGGCCGACGTCGCAGCGGTCGCCGCCGCGGTGCTCGACCGTCCCGCGACGGTGCACCGCACCATCGAGTTCAACAACGGTCTGACACCGATCTCCGCGTTCCTCGACGCTCTCGGCACGAATTCGTGAACCCGCGATCGCGGTAGCGCCACCGGCGCTAGATTCCCCCGTAGTTCGCGACCGCACACACGGCGACGGGGGCACGGCCGATGGAGGCATCCGATGAGACCTGGGATTCGGGCATGGCCTGCATGCGGCTCGGGTCGGGTGCGCCGTTGGTGCTGTTACCGGGCCTGAGCTCTGATCATCGGGCGCCGGAGGGATTCGACCGCAAGGCGCAGCTCGGTGCGATGGCTCCGTACGCCGCACACCGGGAGGTGTGGTGGGTCAACCGGCCGACGGGCCTGGCCGCGGGCACCACGATCGCGGACCTGGCTCGTGCCTACGCCACCGCGCTACGTGCCAGGTTCGACGTGCCCGTCGACGTGATGGGCACCTCCACCGGTGGGAGCATCGCGCTCCAGCTCGCCGCGGACCACCCGGACGTGGTGCGCCGGCTCGTCCTGATCTCCTCGGCACATCGGCTCGGCCCCGGGCGTCGGGTCCAGCGGGATGCGGCCGCGGAGGTACGGGCGGGTCGTCCACGCCGCGCGATGGCCGGGCTCGCCGCCGCGACCGCCGCGCACGGCTGGTCGCGACGTCTGCTGTGGATCGCCGGCTGGCTGCTCGAACCCGCCATGCGCGGGCGCGGGCACGACGGACACAGTTACGACGACATGCTGATCGTCATCGATGCCGAGGACCGCTTCGACCTGTCGGACCGGCTCGCCGACATCCGGTGCCCGGTGCTGGTCGTCGGCGGCGACCGCGACGGCTTCTACAGCCCGGATCTCTTCGCGAAGACCGCGGACGGCGTCGCGAACGGACAGCTGGCGCTTTACCCCGGGGTCGGGCACGTGGGTGTCGTGCGCATCAGGCAGCTGCCCGGCGACGTGCTGGACTTTCTCGACCCCTGAGACGGTCCCGAAAGCACTGGAAATCCCTGGAAGCCGAATGCCGCACCGGCGCGGCCGGTGCGGCATTCGGGTGTGGTCGGTCAGGCCTGCGGGGTGAGCTCCGCGACCCGGACCGGGGAGGTGTCCGCCGCAGCAGCCACGGCCTCCTCGAACTCGCGGCGTCCGACCTGCGAACCGAGCACCAGGGCGAGCCGGGCGAGGAAGCCTTCGCGGTCGGACTCGTCGGCCTGGTCGATCGCGGCGGACAGGCCCAGCCACACGTTCTCGCGGCGCGCCTCGTCCTCGGTGACGGCCTCGGCGGGACGTGCCGGAACGGCCGGACCGTCGGGGGCGGTGCCGGAACGCAGGGCGGCGGCGACACCGGACAGCTCGGCCACCGGGACGCGGCAGAGCAGCAGTCCGTCGGGGCGGATCACGAACGCCTCACCGGCGGTCGCGCCGAGAGCCTCGATCAGATCCGGTGCGTCGAGCACCGTCGCCTCGGCCGGGGCGGTCTCGACCGCACCGCCGACGAGGACGGCCCGCACGCTCTCCGGGGACAGTGCCGCACCGAGCTCGGCCGCTGCGGCCACCAGGGCCGAGCTGCCGTCGGCGTCGAGGCCGACACCGAGCACCGCGAAACCGGTACCGCGAACCACGTTCAGCGACGAGTCCTCCGTGCCGGTCGCGGTGACGACGCGCACCTTCCGGTCGTCCACCGGGTCGCCCGGCAGCACACCGGTGACGCCCGCGGCGACGGGCCAGGTCAGCGGGGACAGCCGCGCGTGCGTCGCGCTGGACTGCCGCGGGTTGATGAGGTGCCCGAACTCGGGACGGTGCACCGCGAGGGCCAGCACGGCATCGCGGGTCGTGCGGTAGCCGTGACTGCCGGGCGACATGATGAGCGTGGACTTGCCGGCGTTCGCGACGTTCTGTTCCCAGGCGTGGTGCCGCTCGGCCGAGTACGCCCGGAGCAGTGCCGGCTCGGCGTTGCCGTGGATCACGGCGGCGAGCTGCCAGGCGAGGGTTTCGGCGTCCTCCATGCCGGAGTTGAGCCCGCGCACGCCGAAGATCGGCACGAGGTGCGCGGCGTCGCCGGCGAAGAGGATGCGGTCGTGGGTGAAGTCGCGCAGGGCCAGCGCACGGGCGTTGTAGAACCCGTGCCACTCGAGCGTCCACGGCAGGTCGTTCTGCAGCCAGTCCAGGTGCTTGGTGATCCGCGCCCGGATCGCGTCTTCCTGGGTCTCGATCTCGGCGTCCTCGGACGGGTCGAGCTGGTAGTCGATGCGCCAGATGTTCTTGGGCTGCTTGTGCATGATGATCGTCGAGCCGGGGTTGCTCGGCGGGTCGAACCAGACCATGCGCTCGGCGGGCAGCTCGGACTCCCAGTGGATGTCCGCGATGACGTAGCGGCCCTCGTAGTTGGTGCCCTCGAGACGCAACCCGGCGAGTTCACGCATGCGGCTGCGTCCACCGTCCGCGGCGACGACCCAGCGGGCGCGCAGGTGGCGCTTGCCGTCGGCGGTGTCGACCTCGAGGGTGACCTCGTCCTCGCCGCGCAGGATGCCGGCGATGCTCGCCGACCAGTACAGGGTGATCAGCGGGTTCTGCTCGATGGTGTCGACGACGATCTGCTCGTACTCCGACTGGGAGACGTTGATCATCGGCGGGCGCACGTCGAAATCGCGCAGCGGCATCTTGAACTGCAGGACCTGCTGGTCGCGGTAGAAGCTGCGGCCGCCGACCCACGGCAGCACGATCTTCTCGAGCTCCTCGCCGAAGCCGAGACGGGCCGCGGCCTCGAGGCTGTGGCGGGAGATGCAGATCGCGCGGCTGCCGAAGGAAACCTGATCGGCGGCCTCGATGACGGTGACCGGGATGCCGCGCTGGGCCAGGCCGAGTGCCGTGGCCATGCCGACGGGGCCGGCACCCACGACGACGACGGGCAGCGCGTCGTCGGTGGGTTCCATCGACGCGAACGAGGATGCGGGGTACTTGCGTGGCTGGTAGTAGGTCGACACGAGGTCAGATCCCTTCCTTCTCGAGACGGGCGGGACGTGCGGGCGTGGAGGGCACGCGGAGGACGAGAATGCTCACGAGGCTGATCAGCGCGATCAGCACGAAGTAGCCGGTGATCGACCACGAGGTGCCGGTCTTCGCGAACAGCGTGGTGGCGATCATCGGGGCCAGACCGCCGCCCAGGATCGCGCCGATCTGGTAGCCCAGGGACGCGCCGCTGTAGCGCACGGCCGGGGGGAACAGCTCGGCGAACAGTGCCGACTGGGGTCCGGCGCAGCAGCCGAGTGTGAAGCCGAGTCCGGCCATCGCCAGGAACATGACCGGCAGGATCGCGGTGTCCATGAGCGGGAAGAACAGGGCGGCGGCTATGACGAGCGCGGCGGAGCTGCGGATGTAGACGGTGCGGCGGCCGATGAGGTCGGAGCGCCAGGCGCTGAACGCCATGCCCGCCATCCAGACGGGGCAGGAGGCGATCAGCAGGCTCAGCATCGTCGTCTGCGAGAAGCCGAGTTCCTTCTCGCCGTACTTGAGCACGTAGACCATGTAGGCGTAGGCGATGCCGTTGGTGGCGATGAACGTGCCGCCGGCCAGGAGCACGGTCTTCCAGTGCTTGGTGAGGACCTCGACGATCGGCAGCTTCGCGTGGGTCTCGACGGTCTCGTCCTTCGCCGTCTGGAACTCCGCGCTCTCCTCGAGGCCGAGGCGGATCCACATCGCGACACCGACCAGGACGGCCGAGAGCAGGAACGGAACGCGCCAGCCCCACGAGTCGAACGTGGCGTCGTCCATGAACACCGACAGCGGCAGGAAGACCAGGTTGGCAAGCAGGACACCGGCGGGCACCCCGATCTGGGGTGCGGCGCCGTACAGGCCGCGCTTGCCCGCGGGGGCGTTCTCGGTGGCGACGAGCACCGCGCCACCCCACTCGCCGCCGACGCCGAGTCCCTGCACGAAACGCAGGGCGACGAGCAGGATCGGAGCGGCGACACCGATGGCCGCGTAGTTCGGCAGCAGGCCGATCGCGACGGTCGCGCATCCCATCAGCAGCAGCGAGATCACCAGCATCGACTTGCGGCCGACCTTGTCGCCGAAGTGGCCCATGACGACGCCGCCGATGGGACGGGCGACGAATCCGACGGCAAGGGTCGCGAACGCCGCGAGCGTGCCCGCCAGGTCGGAGGACCCGGGGAAGAACTGGGGACCGAGGACGAGTGCCGCGGCGGTGCCGTAGATGAAGAAGTCGTACCACTCGATCGCGGTGCCGACGAAACTTCCGACAGCGGCCTTACGCGCGGTCGCGGCAGTGCCGGACGCGTCGCGCTTGTCGATAACCGTCATGGATGGGGACCTTTCGAGGAGGGCGGGAAACGTGACCGCCGACACCACGATGACGCCCCCACAACCCCGTGAAAAGCGCGAAATTTCCCGGTTATTCCACGACTCTCTCGAAGTAGGGCTGTTTCTGCACTTCGGACGGGACGATCGGCCCTGTGGCGAAGGTGAGAAATTCCCGGGCCGCCCGGCTCAACAGGGCCCCGTCCTTCCAGGCCACCACCACGTCGACCGGCTCGGGGACGGGGTCGGTGACGTTGCGGACGGCGATCTCGAGGCCCTCGTAGGTGATGTCGCTGCGCGGCCGCGACAACAGCAGCGTCCAGCCCAGCCCCCGCCCGACGAACGCCCGGGACGTCTCGAAGTTGCGGGTCCGGTATACGACGTTCGGGGTGAAACCGGCCGCACGGCACACCCCGAGCCCGTGGCTCGAACTCGGCGGTGAATCGAGCAACACCATCGGCGAGTCCCCGAGGTCCCGCAGCCGGATGGGCCCACCGTCCACCGCCAGGGGATGCGCAGCGGGCAGCAGCACCCGGGGGTTGCGGTGCCCGATCACGACCGTGCCCAGCCCGGGCTGCAGATCCAGGGCGTACATCACGGCGACATCCACCTCCCCGGACCCGAGCTGGGCGGTGAGCTGGGTCTGGTCGTCCTCGTGGAAATCGAGCTGCACGCGCGGGTGGGTGCGGATGAACCCCTCGAGCAGCGGGGGCAGGACGGTCGGTCCCAGCGACGGATAGCACCCGACCTTGACGCGCCCGACGACCTCACCCGCCTCGGCGCGCGCGTCGGCCTGCAACTCCCCCGCCTGATGCAGCAGGATCCGGGCCCGTTCGAGAACGCCTTCGCCGGTGGGGGTGAGCTGGACGCCGCGGGCACGCCGGCGGATGCACAGGCGAGCACCGAGGGAACGTTCGAGCTCGGTGATCGACGAGGACACCGCCGACTGCGACATGCTCAGCACGTCCGCGGCACCGGCGATCGACCCCCACTCGGCGACCGCGACGAACGCCGCGAGCTGACGGAGCGTGTAGTGGGGCACCGGATCGACTGGGCTCATGGTGTCACCGTAGGCGCACCGACGTCCCCGCACCGACGATGCGGTGCGGGGACCGGGCACGGGGCCGTCAGCCGGCGGTCAGGTCGACGTCCTTGCTCTCCCTGACGAACACGGCGAGAATCACGGCGCTCATCGCGCACAACGCGACCAGGTAGGCGACGACCGAGGTGATCGTTCCCGAACTCGCGAACAACGAGGCGACGATGACGGGGGTGAACCCGGCGCCGAGGAGACTGCCGATCTGGTAGCCGAGGGACGCCCCGGTGTATCGGGACCGGGTACCGAACTGCTCGGCCAGGAACGCCGGCATCGGGCCGAAGGTGAGCGACTGCAGCACCGAGCAGCTGATCACGAAGGCCAGCACGACCAGCAGGAAGTTGCCGGAGGACGCGAGCTGGAACAGCGGCCACGCCAGCACCACCATGCCGACGAACCCGCTCAGCATGACAGGCTTGCGCCCGTAGCGGTCCGACAGTCGCGCCGCGCCGAGGATGCCGAAGATCGCGAAGAACTGGCAGATCGCGAACGCATTCAGACCCTCCGACCGGGACACACCGTTCTCGGCCGCGTAACCGATGACGAATGTCGAGAACAACGCCTGGATCACGAACGGAGCGGTGCACACCAGCCCGGCGAGGACGAGGGTGCGCGGGGCACGCAGGATCGCCAGCAGAGGCATCGGCTCCGCCGCCCGGTCCTTCTTCTCGGCCGCCGCCTTCATTGCCTCTCGGAACAGCGGGCTCTCCGCGACCCGGGCGCGGACGAACAGACCGACGGCGAGCAGCACCGCCGAGAACAGGAACGGGATGCGCCAGCCCCATGACAGGAAGTCGTTCTCGGGAAGCGTCGCCGCCAGTGCGAGCGCAAGCGTGCCGAGCACCGCACCGGTCGGGCCTCCGGCATTGGTGAAGGCGGCAGCGAATCCGCGATTGCGGTCGCCGGCATGCTCGAGCGACATCAGCGCCGCCCCTCCCCACTCCCCACCGATCGCGACGCCCTGGACGGCGCGCAGCACGATCAGCATGACCGCGCCCCAGGTCGGGATCGCGGGCACCAGCCCGATGAGGAACGAGGCCGCGCCCATGATCGACATGGACAGCAGCAGCATCTTCTTGCGGCCGATCCGGTCACCGAAATGCCCGAATACGATGCCGCCGAGGGGGCGCGCGATGTAGCCGATCGCGAAGGTCGCGTAGGACGCGATCAACGCCGCTGCCGGACTCAGGTTCGAGAAGAACACCGGTCCGAAGACGAGTGACGAAGCGGTCGCGTAGAGGATGAAATCGTAGAACTCGATGGTGCTGCCGAGGTAGCTGGAGAACACCACACGACGAAGATCGCTTCGCCGTTTCATCGTATCGACGGGGGCGGACGACTCCGATTCTGCGAGCGTCATGGATGGTCCTTTGTCCGGAGGGGAACTGTCGGGCGGCCGGGCAGGCGCGCCGACCGGGGGAATTCGGTGCGGGATCTCAGAAGGGATAGGACGGGACCTGACGGACCGCGGTTATCCAGCGTGTCTCGGTGAAGGCCTCGAAGCTGTTCGCAGCGCCACCGAAGCGAGCCCCGTTGCCGGAAGCTCCGAAGCCGCCGAACGGGATGTTGGCCTCGTCCGCCACGGTCTGGTCGTTGATGTGGGCGATACCGGTAGGGATCCGATCCGCCAATTCGAGCCCCCTTCCGATGTCGCGGGTGAAGATGCCGAGGGACAGTCCGTACTCGGAGTCGTTGGCGAGCTCGACAGCCTCGTCCGGCGTGGTGAACTCCACGACCGACGCGACGGGGCCGAAGACCTCCTGCGCGTAGGCCGGCGCGTCCAGGGGCACGTCCGCGAGGACGGTGGGCCGATAGTACAGACCTTCGTAGGTGCCGCCGGCGGCGAGTCTGGCTCCGGCATCGACCGAGGCGGTGACCAGCGCATGGATCTTGTCGAGCTGCCCCCGGTCGATGATGGGGCCCAGAGCGACCTGCTCCGTCATCGGATCACCCACCGGAAGCGCGGCCGCCTTCTCGGCGAGCTTGGCGACGAACTCCTCGTACACGGACGTGTGAACGAGGTGACGGCCGGTGGCCATGCAGATCTGTCCCTGGTGGAGGAAGGAGCCGGCAGCGGCGGCGGAGACCGTCGCGTCGAGATCGGCGTCGTCGAGGACGATGATCGCCGAGTTGCCCCCGAGCTCCAGGTGCACCTTCTTGAGGTGGCGGGACGCGGCGGCTCCGACGTGGCGGCCCGCGGAGGTGGAGCCGGTGAAGGAGATGGCGCGGACTCGCGGATCCTCGACGAGAGCTGCTCCCACATCGGCGCCACCGGGAAGAACCTGCAGGACGCCGGCGGGGAGCCCCGCCTCCTCGAAGATCCGGGCCAGTACGACGCCGCCGGAGACGGCGGTGCGCGGGTCCGGCTTGAGGATGACTGCGTTGCCGGTCGCGAGTGCGGGGGCGACCGATCGGATCGACAGGATCAGCGGGAAGTTGAAGGGTGCGATGACGCCGACCACTCCGACCGGGACCCGCTTGGACGTGCTCAGCAGCCGCGGAGTGACGCTCGGCAGGATCTCGCCGTGCGGGTGGGACGGCAGTGCTGCACCCTCGAAGCACTCCTGGGCGGCGACGTCGGTCTCGAGCGCGGCCTTGGGCCGCAGCGAGCCGGACTCACGCATGATCCAACGCTGGATCTCGTCCGCGTGGGTCTGCCACAACTCGCCGGCACGACGCATCACCGCGGCCCGCTCCGGATGGGGAAGGGACGCCCACTCCCGTTGTGCGGCAACGGCTCGCGCGGCGGCTGCGTCGAGATCATCGGTGTTCGCGAGCCCGACGGTTCCGAGAGTCGTACCCGTCGCGGGTTCGACGACCTTGATCTCCCCCGCGCCGCCGGCCGTCCAACTCCCGGTGAAGATCCGGCCCTGCCATGCGGATTCGTCCAGAAATGCCATCAGGAACTCCTTGATTTGCGGGTGCCGGACCTGCCGGCGGAACAGAGAACGGCGACGAGCAGAACGCCGGCGTCCGGGGCACTCGAAGGTGCCGCACCAGTATGGGTCACATCACATGATGTGAATAGCAGAATCAACTAGGGATATTGCACAGGAAAACTCAAGAATGCCTTCACGAAAACGTCCAGCGCGGCCGGATCGGCCGCGCTGGACGGTGAGGGTTCGCCCGGGTCAGCGACCCGGTAGCGACATCGCCGCCCAGTCGCTCAGTATCTGCGCCGGATCATCTTCGGACGCAACGGGAGGCGCGGCGGGAAACCCCGAAGGCGTCCGCGAGAATCGCGGTGCCGGTGCAGGTTCCGGGCACCCTTCACGTTCCAGGAAGGTTCCGCGAGCGACGAGGTGCTCGTTCGCGGGGGCCTCGCTCATGGAGAGGACCGGTGCGACGCACGCGTCGGAACCGGCGAACACCTCCGACCATTCGTCTCTGGTCCGGGTCGCGAATGCCGCGGCGAATCGATCTCGAAGTTCGGGCCAGCGGCGCCGATCCCACTGCCCGGGCAGCGTTTCGTCCCCGTCGAGATGGAGACCGGCAAGCAGCTGGGCGTAGAACGGCGGCTCGAGGGCCGCGACGGCCACGTACCGGCCGTCGGAGGTGCGGTACACGTCGACGAACGGCGCTCCCGAGTCGATGAGGTTCGTGCCCCGTTCGTCGTTCCAGGCACCACCGGCGAGCATCGAGAACGGGTTCGCCATCAGATGAGCCACACCGTCGACGATCGCGGCGTCGACGACCTGACCCTTCCCGGACCGCTCACGCTCCCACAACGCGGCCAGGATTCCGGACACCAGATACATTGCCCCACCGCCGAAGTCACCGACCAGGCTCAGTGGAAGCTGCGGCGGACCCCCGGCGCGGCCGATCGCGTGCAGTGACCCGACCAGCGCCTGATAGGTCGGGTCGTGTCCGGCACGTTGCGCGAGCGGACCGTCCTGCCCCCATCCCGTCATCCGACCGTAGACGAGCCGGGGATTGCGAGCGAGGCAGGCGTCGGGCCCGAGTCCGAGACGTTCGGTGACGCCGGGCCGGTATCCCTCGATGAGAACGTCGGCGTGCTCGACGAGTTCGAGCGCGGCGGCGAGGCCGTCGGCACTCTTCAGATCGAGGGACAGCATCCGCTTCCCACGCTGGAGAGTGTCGAAGCGCGGGTCGATGGGCATGGCGAATCCCGCACCCGCCCGCTCGACACGGACGACATCGGCGCCCTGGTCGGCGAGGAACATCGCCGCGAACGGGGCAGGCCCGAGTCCCGCGAGTTCGACGACCTTGAGGCCGGCCAGCGGGCCCGCTCGGTGCTCTGTCATGGACTTGCTCTCCTCGAGTTGGGTACGCCGGCGGCGGGATGCCCCGACCGCCGGCGCCGATACCGATGGGTGTCAGGCGCTGACGAGCTGCCCGACGGTGACGATCTCCATTCCCGGGGTGATGTGGTCCGCGATGAACCGCTCGTTGAGCTCGATTCCGTAACCCGGGCCCTCGTTCGGGAAGAGCTTGCCGTCCTTGAAGATCGGCACGTTCGCGGCGATGTCGTTCTCGATGACCTGCTTCTCGTTCTCCCACTGGTTGTTGATGATCAGCGGACCGAGATTTTCGTGGGTGAACTGCGAAGCCCAGTTGTTCGCGATCATCAGATGGGCGGACGGGCTGGCCTCGAGACCCGATCCGATCATGCAGCCGCTGTAGACCGCCATGTCGGCGAGGCGCGCCATCGTGAGCCAGCGCTGCGCCTTGACGAGACCGCCGGCCTTCTGCATCTTGATGAACAGTCCGTCCGCCGCGCGGCGCTCGATGATCTCACGGATGTTGTACAGCTCCTGAGCGGATTCATCGGCGAACACCGGTGTCTCGATCCGGCCGCGCAGCCGGGCCATACCTTCGATGTCCCAGTGCGGAACAGGCTGCTCGATGCACTCCATCCGGAACTCGTCGAGACGGCGCATCGTCTTGAGTGCCTGATCGTAGTTCCAGAAACCGTTGGCATCGACGACGATACGTGCACCGGGACCGAGTGCGGCGCGTACTTCGCGGACATTGTCGACATCGTGGTCGGAGTTGCCGTCGGACTTGAGCTTGATCAGCGAGTACCCCTGCTCGTGAGCCGCAACCGCCTCGGCCACGATCTGGTCCGTCGGCCCCGCGGACGCCACCCAGCCCTGCACCGATGCCTCGATGTTCTTGCCGCCCAGCAACTGGTAGACCGGAACGCCGAACGCCTTGCCCTTGAGATCGTGCAACGCGAAATCGACGAGCGCCTTGGCCTGGTTGTTGTCGCGGACGAAGGTGTCCATCTGCCCGACGATCTTCTCGATGTTGAGCGGGTCCTGGCCGATGAGGAACTGCGGCGCGATGTGCTTGGCGATCATCGCGATCATCGAATCCTGTGTCTCACCGCGGTACCACGTCGAGGTGTCCCCGGAATCGCCGTAGCCGACGATGCCCTCGTCGGTGTACACCTTGAGCACCACCGAATGAATGTGTGTGATCCGGGTTCCCGGCATGATGAACGGCTTGACCAGCGGGGTGGAGACCGGGGTCAGTTCGACCTTGGTGATGATCATGAGGTCTGCTCCTGCAGTGTGGGAAGGACGGTGGCGCCGGCAGCGGCCAGTGCACCGAGATCGTTGCTGTCGAGACCGAGTTCTCTCAGAACCTCGGTGGTGTGTTCACCGGTCAGCGGGGCCGGACGTGTGATCGCCCCGGGGGTGCGGGACAACTTGGCGGGGATCCCCGGCACCGTGACTTCCCGGCCGCTGACCGGGTGCTCCACGGTCGGGAGCATGTCGCGGGCCGCGAAGTGCGGGTCGGCGAAGATGTCCTCGGCGTCGAAGATCGGACCCAGCGGCACCTTGCCGCCCAGCAGGTCGATCAGTTCCGCAACCGTGTGCCGGCGGGTCCAGTCGTTGACCACCTCGTACACGGCTTCGCGGTTCTCCCAGCGAGCGTGATCGGTAGCGAATCTCGGATCGTCCACGAGCTCCGGCCGGCCCATGATCGCGGCGAGTTTCGCCCACTGCGGGTTGTGCGGAGCACCGAGTGCGACGACACCGTCCGACGCCTCCACCGTGTCGAAGGGGGCGAAACCCTGCAGCTGGTTGCCGATCGGTGTGGGCACCTGCCCGGTGTGCCCGTACGTGTTGACGACGACCTCCGAGATCGCAAGCACGCTGTCGGCCATCGCGACGTCGACGTACTGGCCACGACCGCTGCGTTCCGCCTCACGCAGGGCGGCAAGGATGCCGAATGCCGCGAACAGCCCGGGAACGGTGTCACCGACACCGGAACCCACACGGACGGGGTGCTCGGCATCGCGGCCGGTGATGGACATCAGCCCACCCATGGCCTGTGCGACGATGTCGAATGCGGGCCAGTGCGCGTACGGGCTTTCGCCGCCGGGCTTGTCCCCGAAACCGCGGATGGAGGCGTAGACCAGTCTCGGATTCCGCGCCGCGAGGGTCTCGTAGCCGAGTCCGAGGCGTTCCATGACGCCCGCACTGAAGTTCTCGACGAGCACGTCGGCATCGTTCACCAGGCGCAGCAGAACGTTGCGGGCCTCGGGCTTCTTGAGGTCGAGCACGACGCTGCGCTTGTTGCGATTGGCGGACTGGAACACCCCGCCGTAGTCGCGAGGCTCGTCGTCGGAGCCGAACGGCCCGGTGTACCGGAGGAAATCGCCACGCGGAGGCTCGATCTTGATGACATCGGCGCCCTGATCGGCAAGAAGCGAAGTACAGAACGGTCCGGCGAGCGCTTGGGTCAGGTCGATCACCCGCACCCCGTCGAGAGCACGCCGTCCGGCGGCCCGGCGGCTCACAGCGTGGCCTCACGTCCGAGCAGGGCACGTCCGATGACGACCTTCTGGATCTGCGGAGTACCCTCGCCGATCTCGAGGCCGGACACGTCGCGCAACATGGCCTGCAGCGGAAGCTCCTCCGCGAACCCGGAGTGCCCGTGGGCGACGACGCAATCGCGGATGGTCTGCAGCGACACGTCGGTGGCATAGAGCTTGGTCATCGCGGCCTCCTTCGTGAAGGGCCTGCCGGCGTCGGCGAGCGACAGGGCACGATAGGTCAGCCACCGCGCGGCCTCGAGCTTGGTCGCGTTCTCGGCAATGGGGAAGGAGACCCCCTGGAACGACGAGACGGGCTTCCCGAACGCCTTGCGGCTCTTGACATATTCGATCGTGATGTCGAGCGCCTTGCGCGCGACGCCGGTGGACATGAGACCGATGACCGAGCGCGTGTAGTCGAATTCGCTCATCACGAGCCGGAATCCGTTCCCGACACCGCCGATCACGTACTCGTCGGGAACGAACACGTCGTCGAGGAACACCCCGGCGCGGCCGAGCGGCTTCCATCCGGCGTCGGGGAACTTCTGCATGCTCACGCCCTTTGCGTCGAGCGGCACGAGGAATGCGGTGACGCCGGAGTCCTCCGGCCCCTCGCCCCGCGCCTTGACGAACGTGATCATCGCCTTGGCGTGCGGCGCGAACGTGATGGAGGTCTTCTCACCGTTGAGCTTCCAGCCGCCCTCCACGCGTTCGGCCTTGGCGCGCATGGCCATCGCGTCGGAGCCCGATCCCGGTTCCGTCAACCCGAGTGCGACGACGTGGCGGCCCTCGACGATGCCGCGCACCCAGTCGCGCGCCACGTCGGGCGCGAGGAAGCGCTCGAGCAGTGGTCCGGTGAGGTTGTTGGTGTAGGCGAGCTGCGAGGCGTAGAAGTTCGCGTACGCGAGTTCCTCGTGCGCGATTCCGAGGTGTGTCTTGGTCATGCTCTCGCCGATCCTCCCCACCCCGCCGTTCTCCTCGGACACCCCGAGTCCCAGAAGGCCCTGGGCCGCCATCTTCTCGGCCAGATCCCACGGGAATTCCTCGCTGTGAGCCCGCTCGAGGTAGCTGTCCGCATGCGGCGCAGCGAATTCCCGTACCCATTGGGCGAATTCGTCGTACTCGGGAGCGAAGAGGACCGGGGGGTGCAGAGCGGACGTGTCTGACGACATGGAAATCTCCTCGAATCTTGCTGGATGGCAACGGACGGTCGGATCCGCTGCGACTGCGCGTGCGTCCCATCCGCGGTGCGGTGCGATGGACCCAGTATGTCCGCCGTCACTAACACTGAAAAGAACAAGAACCGAGTGATATTTATGAGTAAAACTGTGTATTGCGTCAGAGTGTGGCCGCGCGCTCGGTCGCGAACGCGAGGAATGCACGCGCGACCCTGCTCAGCAGGACATCGGGCCGCCACGCGATCACGAGGCGGACCGGTTCCAGTGCCGGCCGCTCGATGGGACGCAGAACGATCTGCATGCCCCCGTACGTGCGATCCAGCTTCGGCCGACTCAGCATCACGGTCCAACCCAAGCCGCGGCCGACGAACGCGCGCACCGTCTCGTAGTTCGCCGAGCGATAGCCGATCCGGGGAGTGAAACCCGCCAGGGCGCACACCTGCAGCGCGTGGTTCGAACTCGGCGCGGCGTCGAGCAACACCATCGGCTCGTCGGCCACGGATACGAGATCGACCGGCCCGGGATCGTCCGCGAGACGGTGTTCCGCCGACACCACCAGCGCAGGATTGCGCGTCCACAGGGTCGCCGTTCGCCACTGGCGGGGAATATCGAGGTCGTACACGATGACCGCATCGAGTTCTCCGCGCTCCAGCGCAGCTTCGAGTTCATCGGCCATCGCTTCCCGGAACTGCAGGGTGACGCCCGGATGGCTACGCCGGAACTCGTACAGCAGAGGCGGCAGAATCGTAGGCGCCACGGTGGCGTAGCACCCGATGACCAGCCGGCCCTTCAGTTCACCACCGGCGCCCGCGGTCTCGGCCTCGATATCGGCAGCCTGCTGCAGCAGTGCCCGCGCCCGAACCAGGACCGATTCGCCGGTCGGAGTGAGCTGCACGCCGTGGGCGCGCCGCCGCACACAGAGCTGGGCGGACATCGCCTTCTCCAGCTCCGTGACGGCCAGCGACACAGCCGACTGGGACACCAGCAGGCGGTCCGCGGCGGCGCTGATCGTGCCGGTTTCCGCGACCGCGACGAAAGCGACCAGCTGTCGCATGGTGAACGCCGGGGCACGGTCGAGACTCATGCCCCGATGATAGGAGCCTGCCCATGCCCCCTCGGCGCCCGCGACAGATGCCGCTCGAGGATCGGGCCGATCACCGCGAGACCCGCAGGACCGGTGAGTTGCTCGTGGGACAGCGGCACCGGGCACTCGACCACACCTTGCGTCACGTGTTCCTTCCAGGCGGAGGCGCCGGTGTCCCGATCGAGATCCCGGCCGCTGTCCGCGGCGGCGCTGAAGTACAGGAGGTCGACGCCGTCGAGCACCCCGGGGTGGTGTGCGAGCGCGAGGTCGACGAGTTCCCCGTACACGCGGTAGAGGGTTTCGAGGTCGGCCGCGGTCAGGGCAGCGAAGATGCCGCCCTTCGCGTGCAGCAGTTCCGCGACGGTCTCGAAGGTCGGCTCGGCACCGGTGGCCGGGAGGTCGTCGACGTCGCCGAACTCTTCGAGCAACCGGCCGATCGTGGGCCGCTCGGCGATCGTCCCGGTCAGCACGCGGGTGTCCAGCATGGCGAGGGTCGCCACGTCGTCGCCGGTGCTGCGCAGGCGCATCGCGATCTCGTGTGCGATCTGCCCGCCGACCGAGTAACCGACCAGGTGGTACGGGCCCGTCGGCTGCACGGACCGGATCTCCCGGACGTAGCGGTCGGCGAGGTCTTCGAGGGACGCGAACCTGGTGTCGGGTTCGGTGAGCGCCGGCGCCTGCAGTCCGTAGACGGGGCGGTCGTCGCCGAGGTACTGGGCAAGGCCGGCGAAGCACCAGGCCAATCCGATCGCCGGGTGGATGCAGAACAGGGGTTCCGCGGTACCGGGGCGCAGCGGCAACAGGACCGAGACCGCCGCTCGTGCCGCGTCCGGGTCGGTCGATGCGCCGCCGCTGTCGATTCGGCGGGCGAGGGTAGCGGGGGTCGAATACGTGAAGATCCACTGCACCGGAATCTCCGCCCCCATCGATTCCCGCAGGCGGGCAACGACACCGGTGGCGGTCAACGAGTTCCCGCCGAGGGAGAAGAAGTTGTCGTCCGCGCCGACGCGAGTCACCGCGAGTTCGGCCGAGAACGCCTCGGCCACCGCAGTTTCCGTTCCTTCGCGCGGTACCCGGAATTCGGTTGCACCGCAACGGAAGTCCGGCTCCGGCAACGCCGCCCGATCCACCTTCCCGTTCGCCGTCACCGGCACCGCGTCGATCACCGACACGACGGACGGCACCATGTGCGGCGCCAACCGCGTCCCCACCTGCGCCAGCACCGCCACCGGATCCAGCTCCGCGGCTGGTTCCGGCACCACGTATCCGACGAGCCGATCGCCGGCACCCCGGTGCACCGTCGCCACGGCTTCTCGGACACCGTCGCACGCCCGCAGCGCGGATTCGATCTCGCCGAGTTCGATGCGGAACCCGCGGACCTTCACCTGCTGATCGGAGCGGCCCACGTAGTCGAGTTCGAGCGTCCCGTCGTCGCGGCGGCGCCACCGCACCAGATCCCCGGTGCGGTACATGCGCTGCCCCTTCGGTCCCGCGACGAAACGCGAAGCGGTCAGTCCGGCGCGATTGCGGTAGCCGCGGGCCAAGCCGGGACCGGACAGGTACAGCTCCCCCACCACCCCGACGGGGACCGGCCGCAGCCGGTTGTCGAGCACGAGTTCGGCGAATCCGCGGATGGGGCGGCCGATCGTGACGGGTTCCCCGCTCTGCAGTGCGTGCCCCGCGTTCGACTGGATCGTCGTTTCCGCCGGGCCGTAGGTGTTGACCATGGTCCGGCCCGGCGCCCACCGGGCGACGAGTTCCGGCGGGCAGGTCTCGCCACCGACGATCACCGTGTCGAGCCGGTCGAGTCCGGCCGGATCCACCGTGCCCAGCGCCGCGGGGGTCAAGGCCGCGTGCGTGACCTGTTCCCGGGCGAGCAGGTCGGCCAGTTCCCGACCACCGAATACCCCGGGCGGGGAGATCACCGAACATCCACCGGATCCGAAGGCCCACAGCATCTCCAGCACCGCCGCGTCGAAACTCGGCGACGCCGCGTGCAGCACACGTGCGTGCGGACCGAGCCCGAACCGAGCGCACTGTTCTGCCACCAGGTTCGCGAGTCCCGCATGGGTGACCGTCACGCCCTTGGGGATCCCGGTCGACCCGGACGTGTAGATCACGTACGCGGGATGGTCCACCCGCAGTGGACGGACCCGCTCAGCGTCGACGATCGGGTTTTCCGGCGCTCCAGTGTCTTCCGGCGTTCCCGCATCTTCCGGCGTTTCGGCGAGCAGCCACGGCACCGAATCGGGGAGGCGATCGACCGCGTCGGGTGTGGTGAGGCCGAGCGAGGCGCCGGAGTCGGTGAGCATGTGCTCGATCCGCCCGGCCGGGTATCCGGGGTCGACGGGGACGAACGCGGCTCCGGTCTTCGCGACCGCCCACACCGCCAGCACCGACTCCACCGACCGTGCCATGCCGATGGCAACGCAGGTCTCGGGTCCGGCTCCCAGTGCAATCAGATTGCGCGCGAGACGGTTCGACCGGTCGTCGAGCTCACCGTAGGTCACGCGACGATCTCCGCACACGATCGCGGTCGCCGAGCGATCACCTGTTCCCGCGGCGAGAAGGTCGGGCAGCGTCGCCGGCGAGACGCCGGGTTCGCCGAACACCGGGACGAGCTGAGCATGCTCGACGGGGCCGAGCAGGTGCAGCCGGTCCAGGCACACGTCCGGTTCGGTCGCGACGGTGTGGACGATGCGCAGCACGCGGTCGAGGATTTCCTCCATCTGCCGGTGATCGAACAACTCGGGCAGGTACTTGATCGACAGGTGCAGCCGATCGTCCACGTGCGCAACCAAACCCATCGGATAATGCGCCGCATCCACGCCCGAGACATCCACCACCCGCATCCCCGCGATGT
>NZ_JBSFRG010000043.1:0-40829 GCF_053589115.1 Rhodococcus sp. NPDC003383
TATACCTAACACAACCCCCACGCGCCCCAAACGCGCGGGGCCGCCGGGGTGGGGGGCGGCCGCGGGTTGTGGGTTTGGGGGGCACCCCACCGCCACAACGGCACACCGGGCGCGTAGCGCCGCGCAAGCCGACGGCGGTGCTCGGTGGGCGATCCGAACAGCGACCGGTTCAGCGTCGCGCGTTTGAGGTACACGTGGATGCCGCTCTCCCACGTGTAGCCCATGCCGCCGTGCAGTTGCATGGCCTTGCCCGCGATGTCGACGGCCGCGGCGCACACGTGCGATTTCGCCATGGAAACCGCTACCCCTGCGTCCGGTGCGTCCTGCGCGACGTTCCGCACCGCGGCGTCGACGAGGCGCCGGGACACGCTGATCGAGACGAGCATGTCGGCACACGCGTGCTTGACGGCCTGGAACGAGCCGATCTTTCGTCCGAACTGCTCGCGTACCCCGACATACGCGACGGTGGTGTCGAGCATGGCTTCGGCGAGGCCGAGGCTGTCGCACGCGACCGCGACGCCAGCCCGGTCGGCCAAATGACGCAGGGCCGACGCACCGTCACGGAATGCGTGAACGGCGTCGGCGGCGACCACGGCCCCGTCCGCGACCACCCGGCCGAAGGAACGGGTGGCATCGAGCACCGGTTGGTCCGTGACCGCGACACCACCGGCGCCGGGATCCACGTCGACGAGGACGACGGTGCCGTCGGGTCTCGTCGCCGGCACGAGCAGCCGGTCGGCGCCGGGCGCGTCGAGCACGAACGAGGCCTCCCCGCGCAGCACCGGCCCCTCCACGCCGGAGTCGAGGCGGAACGGAGTCACCCCGAGAGTCCCGCCGCGGAGCACGACGACCGGGACGGTCGCACCTGCAACGGCCTCGCGCAGCAGCCGGTCCCGCGCCGGACCGGGGGCGACGAGTCCGAGGGCCGGCACCGCGAGGGCAGTGACGGCGGGAAGCGGTCCCCGGGCTGCGGCCCGTCCGTATTCGTGGAGGACGACGGCCGTCTCGGCGAATCCTGCTCCGGCACCGCCGAATTCCTCGCCTGCCTCGAGTCCGAGCCATCCCGAGTCGGCGACGCGACTCCAGGACGGCGCACTGTCCGGGTCCGCTGCGGCGAGCACGCTTCGTGCGACGGCTCCGAGTTCGTCGTGGAACTCGGTGAGATCGAGGGTGCCGGTCATGTCGCGCTCCTCGGTTCGTGCGGCAGGCCCAGTGCGCGTTCACCGATGATGGTGCGCTGGATCTCGCTGGTCCCGCCGGGGATCGTCCATTCCCACGAGCCGATGAAATCGAGAACCCACGGTCCCGATTCCCAACTGCTCGACAGCGGTTTGCGCAATTCGGTCTGGGCGGCGAGACCCGCGACCTCGGCACCGAAATCCGTTGTGCGCTGGAGCAGTTCGCTGTAGTACAGCTTGACGATGGACGCGTCCGCGGGACCGGGCCGATCGTCGGCGACGAAATCGGCGCACAGCGCGCGCAGTCCGGTGATCTCGGTTTCGAGTGCGGCCAGCCGGTCGGCGACGACCGGGTCGTCGAGCGGTACGGACCCGTCGGACCGGGGTCGTGCGCACAGTTCGACGAGCCGGCGGAATCCGCCGGTCCCGAGCCGTTCCGCGAGTTCGAGCATCGTCATGCCGCGCTCGGCACCGAGGGTTTCCTGCGCGACCTTCCATCCCTCGTTCTCCGGCCCGACGCGGTTGGCCTCGGGCACCACGACGCCGTCGAGGAAGATCTCGCAGAAGTGCGATTCGCCGGTGGCCTGCCGGATCGGCCGGACCTCGACCCCGGGGGTGCGCATGTCCATCAGGAAATAGGAGATGCCGCGGCGTTTCGGCGCGTCGGGGTCGGTGCGGGCCAGCAGCAGGCACCAGTCCGCGTGCAACGCGCCGCTGGCCCACAGTTTCTGCCCGTCGACGATGTAGGTGTCGCCGTCCCTACGGGCCGTCGTCGCGAGTGCTGCCATGTCGGATCCGGCACCGGGTTCGGAGAAGCCCTGGCACCAGATCTCGCCGTCGAGGATCGCGGGCAGGTGACGTCGGCGTTGTTCGTCGGTGCCGGCGGCGAGCAGCGTGGAGGCCGCGTGGTGGATGGAGACGAACGGCAGCACGAGCCGCGGAGCGTCGTGGGCGGCCAGTTCCTGGTAGAGGATCACCTGTTCGGCGACGGACATGCCGCCGCCCCATTCCTTCGGCCAGTGCGGCACGGCGTATCCGGCGTCGCGCAGTTCCCGGAACCATGTTTTCTGGAAGGCGACGAACTCGTCGTCGGAGGCACCGGTCTGCACCGCACGCCAATCGGCGGGGACGTGATCGCGGCACCACGCGCATACCTCGGTGCGGAACTCGTCGAGCGCGGGCGGTGCCGGGCTCATCTCGCGGGCTCCTTCCTCCTGCCGGTCTGCCGGTCGGTGTTCTCGCGCAACGCCAGGAGACGGTCCCGATGCTCCGGCGTCTGCATCGTGTGGACCTCGGCGGCGAAGCCGGCCTGCATCGGCCCCGCCAGCGCCTGGGACAGGTACATGTTGACGACCCGCTTGGTGCCCTGCAAGGCCTGCGACGGCTGCGCGGCGAGCCGGGCTGCGAGGCGCCGGGCCTCGGGAAGCAGGTCGTCGGGTGCGGTGACGCGGCTGGCGAGTCCGAGTTCGACGGCGGTGGCCGCGGGGATGCGGTCACCGGTGAACAGGTATTCGCGCGACCGCAGGATCGGGGTGAGCAGCGGCCAGAAGGCTGCGCCGCCGTCCCCGGCGACCAACCCGACCGCGACGTGCGGGTCGGCCAGGTATGCGCGCTCGGACATGAGCACGATGTCGCACAGCACGGCGATGCTGGCCCCGAGCCCGACCGCGGGACCGTTGACGGCGGCGATCACCGGCAGCGGGAATCGCAGCAGTTCCTCGATGATCTCGGCGCCCTCCCGGATGCTCTCGTCGCGCGCGACCGGGTCGTCGAGGAACGATGTGATCCAGTCGAGGTCGCCGCCGGCGCTGAACGCCCGGCCCGCACCGGTGAGCACGACGACGGCGGCGTCCCGGTCCGCCGCGAGCCGGCGCCACACGTTCGCCAGCGCCCAGTGCAGCTCCTTGTTCACGGCGTTGAGTTCGTCGGGGCGGTTGACGGTGACGATCCGGACGGGTCCGTCGGATTCGACGGTGAGCACGTCGGGGAGGTTGCCGTTCACAGTAGCGCCTCCTCGGCGGTCGGACTGAACAGGCCGGTCAGGCCGCGCCGGCCGACGGTGCGGGTCAGGGCGTCGAGTGTGCCGGACGGGCCCCACGGGATGCGCCGCAGGGGGATGCTGTAGCGGGAGATCCACGACACCGTCGTCTCGTCGCAGAAGCCACCGGCCCCGTGCAGTTGGTGGGCGATGCGGAACACGACCTGTGCTGCCTCGACGGCCGCGAGCCGCAACGCGAGCGCGTCGTCGAGTGCCTCGGCGTTGCCTGCCTGGACGCTCCACAGCGTGTACTTGGCGAGCACATCGAGCCCGCTGCGTTCGACCTCGGCCTCGGTGAGCTGGAACTGCACGCCCTGCAGACGTGCGAGCGGCGCACCGAACTGTTCCCGAAGCAGGACGTGGGACCGCGTGAGATCCATTGCCCGATCGAGCATTCCGAGCAGCGTCCAGCACGGCAGGGTCAGCGCGAGGGCGAGATCGCCGAGGCCGTCGTCGTCGATCGACTGCAGATCGAGTTGCGCCGCGAACGCGGACATGCGGGGCGGCGTGCTCGGCGGGCGCGCGATCGTACGGCTGCGCTGTCCGTCGAGTGCGACTGCGGCCCAACGCAGATCGAGGTTCGCGATGGGTGCCTTGGGATCGGAATCGGCGACGACGACGAGTCCGTCGACGTCGAGATCCGCCGGACGGGACAGGCGTTCGGCGACCGGATAGGGCACCGCCCAGTAGCCGACGCTGCGGCACAGCGCGGCGGCCGCCTCGAGTTCGTCGGCGTCGCCACGCGGATCGAGATCCCACGCGCCGAGCTCGGCGAGGACGGGCGCGACGATGTCCTGCCGGAGCGCCGGGTCGTCCTCGACTCGCCGGACGAGTTCGTCACCGCCGGCCGCTTCGAGTGCCCGCAGCGCCTCCTTCCCGTAGTCCGTTGCTTCCGGGCTCAATTCGATGTTC
The DNA here is from genome assembly GCF_053589115.1 of Rhodococcus sp. NPDC003383. Classification (NCBI taxonomy): domain Bacteria; kingdom Bacillati; phylum Actinomycetota; class Actinomycetes; order Mycobacteriales; family Nocardiaceae; genus Rhodococcus; species Rhodococcus sp. NPDC003383. Next base: position 4,129 of record NZ_JBSFRG010000043.1, read on the forward strand.
ATGATGCCGCCAGGAGGGCTCGGGCGAGAAGAATGCGCTGCATCTCGATGCTGCCCGACGCGACGGTCGCCGCCTGGGAGTACCGCCAGTGGTCCTCCACCGCCCGGCGGAACCACAGGGCCGTCGCATTGTCGAATTCTTCCGCGCTGTCGTCGGGGGGTGTTGCGTACACGGCGATCTCGGTGAGCACCTCGGCGCTGCCCTGATCGAGGGTGGTGACCGCGATCCGGTAGGCCGCGGCGTCGCCGGGGTGGACGGTGCCGGTCTCCTGCAGTGACACCACGCGATACGCGAGCAGCCGCGCGCGCCGGCAGTGGGTGAGCATGCGCGCCCAGCGAGCCTTCAGTTCGGCGGGAACGTCGTCCCAGCGGTCGCCGAGCACCGAGGGCGCGGCCTGCAGCAGCCGCTCACAGCGCGCATACCGGGCGATTCCGACCCGCTCGTAGGACAGGACCTCCTGCACGACGGACCAGCCGTTGTCGACCTCGCCGAGCACGTCGGCCTCGGTGACGCGCACGTCGTCGAAGAAGACCTCGTTGAGGTGGTGCGGTCCGAGCATGGACCGGATGGGCCGCACCTCGATTCCCGGTGCGGACATGGGAACGAGAAAGACCGTGAGCCCCTGCTGTTTCCGCTCCCCGGTCGACGTTCGGGCCAGCAGGAAACACCATTGCGCCATGGTCGCGTAGGACGTCCAGATCTTCTGGCCCGAAATCAGCCAGCCGTCGCCGTCTCGGCGGGCCGCGGTGCGTAGCGACGCGAGATCGGAGCCGGCCTCGGGTTCACTGAAGCCCTGACACCAGATCACCTCGCCGCGCGCGATGGGCGGCAGGTGTCTTTCCTGCTGGTGGGGGGTTCCGTGCCGCATGATGGTGGGCCCGACCCAGTTCACGCCCATGTACTGCGCGCCTCGCGGTTCGTGATGTGCCCACATCTCCTCGCGGACGACGGTCTGTTCCCAGATCGTGGCTCCACGGCCGCCGAACTCCTCCGGCCAGGCCGCGCACAGCAGTCCGCGTTCGGCGAGGAGCCGGCAGAATGCTTGCGCCGCTTCGAGATCGGCGGGATCGTCGGTGAACGCTCCGAGGAAGTGCTCGGGGACGTGATCCTGCACCAGCCTGCGAAGTTCGAGCCGCAGCTCCGGAGCTTCTCCACCCATCGTGAAGTCCATGAGCGGACACTACGTCAATCCTAATAAGGATAGCAATGCTTGAGGTTATAAGACTGTCAATAATTGGAAGTATGACTCGACCTACGGATAGACTGACGCGCATGGATGAAAGGCGCACTTCGTGACGACCCCGCGGCGCGGCCGAGTTCCCCAGCGGCGCATCGCGGAAACGGTCGCAGCCGAGCTTCGCGACCACATCCTCTCGGACGACAACTATCGCCTCCCCACCCAGGACCAGCTGGTCAAGGACTTCGGCGTCAGCTACCCCTCGATCCGGGAGGCACTGCGCATCCTCGAGACCGAGGGCCTGGTCACGGTGCGTCGCGGCAACGTCGGCGGCGCCGAGGTGCACCGGCCGGACGAGTTCTCCGCCGCCTACCACCTGGGCCTGGCACTCCAGGGCGCTCGCGTCACCCTCGGCGATCTCGCCGCCGGCCTGCAGAAACTCGAACCGATGTGCGCGGCCGAACTGGCCCGCCGCCCCGACCGCGCCGAGGTGATCGTTCCCACCCTCGAAGCCAACGTGAACGCGTGCGCCGAGGTGGTCGACGACGGCGTCGCGTTCACCCGGATCGCACGCGAATTCCACGATCTGGTGGTCTCGTTCACGCCGAACGTCACCATGCGGTACGTCGTCAGCAGCCTGGTGGCGCTGTGGTCCGCGCAGGAGATGGCCTGGGCCGAGGTGCTCACCCGCCGCGGCGAGTACCCGTCCGAGGAGGACGCCCGCGAGGCGGTCCGGATCCATCGCCGGATCGTCGACGAGATCGCGGCCGGTCGCGACAGTGAGGCCGAACGCATCGCCCGCGCCCACCTGGCCGCGACCCAGGCAATTCTTCTCGATCGCTTCGACGACGGCGTCGTGAACGCGTCGTCCGCGATGGCCCGGCAGGCGGGTCAGCGCCCCCGGATCTAGGGCGATCACCCGGACGGTGCTCAGGGCACCGTCGCCGACCTTCTTCCGACCCCGACGGGGGCCGACGGCGACAACGCCGTCGACCCACGCGTCATCCCTGAGGCCACGACCTACGCGGATGCCGGAACTGTCGGCTCATCGCGCTGTTGTGGTCGCCGGATTCCGTCGCGTGCAGCGCGAATGATCGCCTGAAGACTCGAGGTGAGCACGGAGCGGTGTCGTCCAGCGGCCCAACCCATGCCCTCGCGGCTGCGGAATTCGACCAGAGTGAAGGCGTCGGTGCCGTTCCCGGTACCGATGCTGCTCTGATGGAGGCCGAGCACTTCGATATGGATGTCGTGCCGGGCCAGCGCGGCGGTCAATGCTTCGACAGGGCCCATACCCTCGTGCACGCTGCGGCTTTCGGTGTCGCCGATACCCAACGTGATCGTAGTGACGGTGTCGGTCGCGTCGAAGCCGAGCAGCGCCGGGGCGCCGGGTACGTCCGTCTGCGTGAGGTACGCGGCTTCGAAGATTCCCCACAGCTCGACCGGAGTAATTTCGCCGCCGGTGGCGTCGGTGTGTTGTTGCACGTGGCGAGCGAACTCGATCTGGAGCCGGCGCGGCAGTTCGATGCCGTACTCACTTTCGAGCAGGTAGGCGATCCCCCCTTTGCCGGACTGTGAGTTGACCCGGATCACGGCGTCGTAGCTACGGCCGATGTCGGCGGGGTCGATCGGCAGATACGGCACCCGCCACTCGATCTCGGACTCGCGCCGCCCCTCGGCGGCGGCGCGAGCCTGATGCTCCGCGAAACCCTTCTTGATCGCGTCTTGGTGGGTACCGCTGAAGGCGGTGTGCACTAGGTCTCCGACGTACGGATGCCGCGGGTGGATCTCGATGCGATTGCAGTACTCGACGGTGCGGCGGATCTCGTCGATGTCGGAGAAGTCGATCATCGGGTCGATGCCCTGCGCGTGCAGGTTCAGAGCGAGGGTCGCGATGTCGACATTGCCGGTGCGCTCCCCGTTCCCGAACACGCAACCCTCGACCCGCTGAGCGCCTGCGAGTATGGCGAGTTCAGCGCAGGCGATGCCGGTGCCTCGATCGTTGTGGGGATGCACGGACAGGATCACCGCTTCGCGACGGGCGAGGTTCTTGTGCATGTATTCGATCTGGTCGGCATACACATTCGGGGTTGCGATCTCCACCGTCGCCGGAAGATTCACGACCACCGGCCGCTCGGAGGTCGCGTCCCACAGCTCGGTCATCGCATCGCACACTTCGAGCGCATAGTCGGGTTCGGTGAGGTTGAAGACCTCGGGCGAGAACTCGAAGCGCACATGCGGCAGGTCACCGGCCAATTCCAGCACGTCTCGCCCGCCGGCCAGGATCAGTTCCTTCAGCGCTGTACGGTCGCGGTCGAGGACGACGTCACGCCAGACCGGGGCGGTGGCGGTGTACATGTGGATGACGACCTCGTTGCCGATGCCGCGGATCGATTCCACCGTCCGCTCGATCAGGTCACGACGGGCGGGTGTGAAGACCACGATGGTGACGTCGGACGGGGCGACGTCGGTCGTGGCGACCAGGCGTACGAAGTCGAAATCCGTTTGCGAGGCGGACGGATAGCCGACTTCGATCTCCTTGTAGCCCATCGCAACCATCAACTCGAAGAAGCGGCGCTTGCGCTCGGGGTCCATCGGCTCGGCCAGCGCCTGGTTGCCGTCACGCAGATCCACCGGCACCCACAACGGCGCCGCGGTCAGCCGATTCATCGGCCACTGCCGCTGTCGCTGTGTCAGGGGCACCGCGACACGGGAGTAGACGTCGCAGTATCGGTGCGAGGGCATGCGGGAGTGCCGTTGCCTGTTCCAGCCGGGGGCATCGGCGGGGATCGGGCCGGCAGGAGTGGAGATACGGGAGAACGTGCTGGTGCTCATCCGGAAGAGGTCCTTCGTCGATCGTCGTGGACAGGGACCGGCGCATGTTCGACTCCACGACGGGGAGCCGGTCCGGCTAAGCCCCGCCGTGGCAGCGAAGGAGAAGGAATGCGAAGGAACGCATGTCCGGAACACTAACACAACTCCTCAGACAAGTAGAGGAGCCAAGGGCTCTGCGATGATGGGAGCATGACCCTTGTCCGTCGCGAACCTCTCGCCGATCAGGCCGCCGATGTGCTGCTCGAACGCATCCGCTCCGGAGAATGGCCCCTCGGCGCGAAGTTGCCCGGCGAGACGACGCTGGCCCCGCAACTCGGTGTCGGCCGCTCCACCGTCCGCGAAGCGATTCGGCAACTCGCCGGCCGCGGCATCCTCGCCACCCGGCAAGGCGCCGGCGTGTTCGTCGTCGCCCTCGACGCCCCCGAGGACTGGACACGGACCGTTGCTCGAGCCGACATCCTCGCCGTCATCGAGGCCCGCGTCGCGATCGAGGTCGAAGCCGCAGCCCTGGCTGCCGAACGCCGCACCGCCGTCGAACTCCGCACACTGAAGAAGGCACTACAGAAGCGCGAAACCCACCGCACCACAATCGAAGAGCACGTCGACACGGACATCGTCTTCCACCGCGGCATCGTCATCGCTTCCCACAATCCGATCCTTCTCGACCTGTTCGACAGCTTCACCCCCCGCAACCGCCAGGCCATGATCGAGATGCTCCGCACCCGCGGCACATTCGGGGACGACGCCGACCACGCCACCCACGAACGCGTCTACGACGCCATCGCACGCCGAGACCGGGCGACCGCCGCCGCGATCACGCGCGACCACTTGACCTCACTCACAACGAAACTCGTTCGGTAGCAGAGCACCGAAACCCCGTCGGTTTCCGAGCGTGCCCGATCAACTCGAAGTCACCGCGGCACGTGGGACATTTCGAGCTCGCCCCTCCCCCGGCGCGACCGAATTCGGCGACCCGCGCACCGCGACACTCGCGCACAGGTCTTGAGCCATCCTTATAAGGATAGCAATACTTGTAAAGCTCACCGTTTCATGTCTACACTCGCCTCGATGAAAGTGGCCTGCGTCACTCGATCCGGGATACGCAGCGCACCGTCGCGACAACACTCACACGAAATGCACCACCGAGTTCGGCACTTCAGAGAATCAGATTCTCGTCACGGGAGGGGACCCGATCTTGACAGCAGGGGCGCGCTACACCGGAACATCGACAAGGCTCGTCGACGGATGGGCACTGGAACGACTCACGCCGCCGAGCCGACTGTTCGGCGCGAACGGTCTCCGTAGCGGCCCGGACGGCCGTATCTACGTCGCACAGGTCGCAGGCAGCCAGATCAGCGCATTCGACCCCGTTACCGGCGCGCTCGAGACGATCAGCCCCAAGGGCAGCGACATCGTCGCCCCCGACGACGTCGCGTTCGACAGCCACGGCGACATGTACATCACCGAGTACTACGACGGGCGCGTCAGCATCCGCGGCGCCGACGGCAGCACCCGTCTGCTGCGCGACGACCTGCCCGGCGCCAACGGCATCACGATCCACCAGGACCGGCTGTTCGTGAACGAGTGCCGGGTCGGTGGCCGCCTCATGGAACTGAACCCGGCCGGCGGCGCCCCCAAGGTTCTCCTCGACGAACTCCCGATGCCCAACGGCATGGAGGTCGGTCCGGACGGCAAGCTCTACTACCCGCTGCTCGGCACGAACGACATCTGGCGCATCGATCCCGACGGTGGCGAGCCCGAACGCGTCGCCGGCGACCTCGGCGTCCCGGACGCGGTCAAGTTCGACTCCGACGGTTTCATCGTCTCCACCCAGGTTGCCTCCGGCCAGGTGCTGCGGATCAACCCGCGCAACGGCGACCGCACGGTCCTGGCCCAGCTGAATCCCGGACTCGACAACCTCACCTTCCTCGGCGACCGGCTGTTCGTGTCGAGCTTCACCGGCAAGGTGACCGAGATCCTCGCCGGCGGCGAGACCCGCGAAGCCCTGTCGGACGGCTTGACCTGGCCACTGGACCTGACCGTCGGACCCGACGGCACCGTCTATATCGCCGACGGCACCTTCCTGCTCGCGCTCGAGCCGGGCGGCGGAACCCGCACTCTCGGAATGCTGTTCAGCCCCGGCTGGCCCGGCTACATCCGCGGCGTGACCGCCGTCGGCAACGGCGAATTCATCGTCACCGGCGACGGCATCGTCTCCCGATACAACCCGGCTGCCGCCGAGAGCGAGGTCCTCGCCGACGGACTCGAAGCGCTCTACGGAGTGGCGGTGTCCCACAGTGGAACCGTCGTCGCCGCCGACCTCGGCGCCGGCAAGGTCTACGCCGTCGCGTCCGGTGAAGCCCGGGTGGTCGCCGACGGGCTGGCCGAGCCGATCGGCGTCGCGTTCGCGTCGAACGGCACGGCCCTGGTCTCCGAAGCCGGGGCCGGACGGATCCTCTCGATCACCGCCTCCGGTGTCGACACCCTGATCGACGGCCTCGAACGACCGGAGGGCATCGTCGTACACGACGGCACGCTGTTCATCGTCGACGTCGACGCGAAAACCCTGATCGGCGTCGATCTCGAAACCAAGGCTCAGCAAGTCATCGCGCGAAACCTCCCGGTCGGCGCGCCCGAGGGTGTGACACCGAAGCCGCTGCTCGGCCTGCCCCCGTTCTCCGGGCCGCAAGGTCCGTTCGCGGGTATCGCCGCCGGACCGGACGGCACCCTCTACGTGTCGGCCGACGCCGAAGGCAGCGTCCTGGCGATCCGCAAGGTCCGGTGAGTGCCGTGAGCAACGAATTCGTCGGACTCGACGGGCGCATCGTCGTCGTCTCCGGTGCCGCCGGTGGCGGCATCGGGACCTCGGTCACCCGGATGGTCGCGCAGGCCGGCGCCACCGTGATCGCGGTGAGCCGGTCCGAGGACAATCTCAACAAGCACATCGAACCGCTTGTCGCCGAAGGGCTCCGAGTGGTTCCCCTCGCAGCGGACGCATCGACCGACGAGGGCATCGCCTCGGTGATCGAGACCGCACGCAGCACCGAGGGCGACCTGTACGGGCTCGTCAACGTCGCCGGGGGCGCGGCACCCGCCACGTGGATGCCGGCGACCCGCGTCACCCGCGAGGACTGGCGTGCGCTGTTCACCCAGAACCTCGAAACGATGTTCTTCATGAGCCAGGCCGTCGCCGCAGAGATCAAGTCTCACGGCAGCCCCGGTTCGATCGTCTCGATCTCGTCGATCAGCGGCATGAACACCGCACCGTTCCACATCGGATACGGCACCGCGAAGGCCGCCCTGGTGGCCGCGACTCGCACGATGGCCGTGGAACTGGCCGTCGACGGCATCCGCGTCAACGCCATCGCTCCCGGCGTGACCGCGACACCGGCGTCCGGCACCTACGTCGACGAGGACCCCGAACGCGACCGGCGCGCCATCGCGATGGGCCGCCGCGGCCGACCCGAGGAGCAGGCCGGGGCGATCCTGTTCCTGCTCTCGGATCTGTCGAGTTACATCACCGGGCAGACGCTCCTCGTCGACGGCGGCCTGAATCTCAAGTGGACGCACATGGGCGCCGACCACACGTCGCTCTTCCTCAAAGACGAAACGTTCCGCGCCGCCATCACCCGCTGACACGCACGTTGCACCAGGAGAAGGCTCACATGACCGACACAGTCGACAACATCCAGGAAACCTCCGAAGCAGCAGAACCACTCTCGACGCCCCTAACGATCGGTGTCGAGGCGTACCTGTCCGAGGACTACGCCCGCGCCGAAGGCGACCGGCTGTGGGCGAAGGTGTGGCAGCAGGTGGGCCGCGTCGAGGAACTCGCCAAGGTCGGTGATTTCCTCACCTACGACATCCTCGACGACTCGATCATCGTCGTGCGTACCGGCGCCGAGACCCTCCGCGCCTACCACAACGTGTGCTCGCACCGCGGACGCAAACTCGTCGACACCCCGGACGGTGCCCACGAGGCGCGCGGCTGCGCCAGGCAGTTCGTGTGCGGATTCCACGGATGGCGTTACGATCTGGACGGCAACAACACGTTCGCGGCCGAGCGCGACGACTGGAAGGGCACGCTCACCGACGAGCGGGCGCGACTGGTCGACGTCAAGGTCGACACGTGGGGCGGCTGGATCTGGATCAACATGGATCCCGACTGTGAACCACTGCGCGACTACCTGGAACCGGCGGCCTCGTTGCTCGAGCCGTTCGAGCTTCACAACATGCGTTACCGGTGGCGCAAATGGCTTGTATTCGACTGTAACTGGAAGGTCGCGCTCGAAGCCTTCATGGAGACCTACCATGTGCCGTACACCCACCCGGAGTTCATGAACTTCGGCAATTTCCTCGGGTGGTCGCGGGCGCAGGGCAAGCACAGCAACATCGGCTACGACGCCCCCAAGGGCATGGACGAGCAGCAGGCGAAGCTGCGCGTGGGCAACGGCCCCGACGCCCGGAAGGCCACGATCGAGCTCCAGAACTTCACGTGGGAGAACGCGAACACCAACACCACCCGCACCCTCGTCGACGCCGCACAGCGGCTGCTGGACGAACTACCCGAGGGCACTCCCCCGGACCAGGTGCTGCGGCACTGGCTCGATTCGGCGCGCCGTGACGACGCGGCGCGCGGGGTGATCTGGCCGACGATCGACCCCCAGATTGTCGCGAAGAGCGGAACCGCCTGGCAGATCTTCCCGAACTTCCAGATCGGTCACGCGGTCAACAACATGCTCTGCTACAGCGCACGCCCCTACGGCTACTACCCGAACAAGTGCATCTTCGAAGCCGCTGTGTACGAACTGTTTCCGACCGGCGAGGAACCGGAGACCGAGTGGGAGTACACCCCTGCCGACGATCCGGGGTGGCGCACGGTGCTGCCGCAGGACTTCTCCAACATGGCCGCCGTCCAGCAGGGTATGAAGACGCGCGGCTTCTCCGGCCCGAAACCCAACCCGTATCGCGAGCGCAGCGTCGTCAACCTGCACCACAATCTCGCCACCTACATGGGCACCGGCGCACCCCGCGACCTCGCCTGACCACCGATTTCCCACCAACCGAGGACATTCACATGGAACCCTGCGCCCCTTCGCAGACACCCGAGGTCGATCAGGAAGCACTGCACCGGAAGTATCTCCTCGAGCGCGACAAGCGCCTTCGCTCCGACGGCCAGCAGCAATATCTCGAGGCGGACGGCGAGTTCGAAGAGTTCTACACGGGAGACCCGCATCTCCCGGTCGAGCCCCGCGAGCCGATCGTCGGGGAGATCGAAGTGGTGATCCTCGGCGGCGGGTTCAGCGGCCTGATCGCCGCCCACCGACTGAAGGAAGCCGGCGTCGAGGACTTCAGGATCATCGAACTCGGTGGCGACTTCGGTGGCGTCTGGTACTGGAACCGCTATCCGGGCATCCAGATCGATTCGGACGCTTACTGTTATCTTCCTCTGCTCGAGGAAACCGGCTACATGCCGAAGGAGAAGTTCTCCAAGGGCGACGAGTGCTTCGAGCACGCTCAGCGCATCGGAAACCACTTCGGGTTCTACGAGCACGCGATCTTCCACACCCTGATCCGGTCGCTGGAATGGGACGAGGAGATCAGGCGATGGCGGATCGGCACCAATCGCGGCGACGAGATCGCCGCCCGATTCATCGTGATGTGCCAGGGCCCGTACAACCGCCCGAAACTCCCCGGGATCCCCGGCATCAAGGACTTCAAGGGGCACACCTTCCACACCGCCCGCTGGGACTACGAGTACACCGGCGGCGACCTGCACGGTGGACTCGACAGGATCGGCGACAAGCGGATAGCCGTCATCGGCACGGGTTCCAGTGCAGTCCAAGCAATTCCGCACCTGGCCCGCGGAGCCAAGCACCTCACGGTCTTCCAGCGGACTCCGTCGTACATCTTCGAACGTGCCAACTACCCGACCGATCCGGAATGGGTGAAGAGCCTGAAGCCGGGCTGGCGGGCGGAGCGGCAGCGCAACTTCCACAACGCCGCGTTCGCGTTCTACAACCCGGGCGAGCCCGACCTCATCTGCGACGGCTGGACCGAGGTCGCACGCAATCTGGCCGCGAAGCTCAACGAAACCAACGGATGGGCCGCCCTCGCCGACCCCGTCAAGTTTCTCGAACTCAAGGAGGTCGAGGACTACAAGGCGATGGAGCGGTTGCGTCAGCGAGTCGAATCGATCGTCGAGGACCCGGAAACGGCGGAGAAACTGAAGCCGTACTACCGCAACATGTGCAAACGGCCGGTCTTCAACGACGAATACCTGCCCACCTTCAACCGGCCGAACGTAACCCTGATCGACGTCTCCGAGACCAAGGGGGTCGAGCGGATCACCGAGAAGGGCATCATCGCGAACGGTGTCGAGCACGAATTCGACTGCATCGTCTTCGCCAGCGGATTCGAGATCACCACGGCCCTCGAGCGCCAGTTCGCCATCGCACCGTTCACCGGACGCCAGGGAACGTCGCTCTACGACCACTGGGGCAAGGGCTTCCGCACACTGCACGGGATCATGGCGCACGGCTTCCCGAACCACTTCGCAACCGGATTCGTCCAGGGCGGCGTCACCGCGGCCACGACGCTGATGTTCGAGCAGCAGGCCGACCACATCGCGTACATCATCAAACAGGCGCAGACCCGTGGTGTCACGCTCGTCGAGCCGACCGCGGAAGCCGAGGAGGGATGGGTCCAGACCATCCGTCAGTACTCGGTCGACAACAGCAAGTTCACGATGGAATGCACTCCCGGCTACTACAACAGCGAGGGCGAACCGAACGGACGGTCCTTCCTCGGCGATCCGTTCTGGGGCGGCTTCTACGAACTCACCGAACTGCTCGAGAACTGGCGTAGTACAGGTGAGCTGGAAGGCCTGGTGTTCGAGAAATGACCGGCCGACTCGGCAGACCCGCCGTGAGAGGAGCGTGCGGTGCCTGATCTGCGATTCGACGGCCGCGTCGCGGTGGTCACCGGCGCCGGCCGGGGGCTGGGGCGTGCGTACGCACTGTTGCTCGCGTCGCTGGGCGCGAAGGTGGTCGTCAACGACACCGGTGCGGCGATCAGCGGTGAGCGCACCGACAACCGTCCCGCCGACGACGTCGTGCGCGAGATCGTCGCAGCCGGAGGCGAAGCCGTCGCCTCCACCGACACGGTCGCGACGGCCGAGGGCGGCAAGGCGATCGTCGATGCGGCCGTCGATCGGTACGGCCGCATCGACGTCCTGATTCACAACGCGGGCAACAACCGGTACGCGCCGCTCGCGGAGATGAGCTACGAGGACTTCGACGCCGTGCTCGACGTGCACCTGCGCGGTGCGTTCCACGTCGTACGCCCGGCGTTCCCGCTGATGTGCGAGGCCGGTTACGGGCGGATCGTGCTGACGTCGTCGATCGGCGGCCTGTACGGCAACCATCGGGTCGCCAACTACGCCGCTTCGAAGGCCGGCATCATCGGGTTGTCCAACGTCGCCGCGATCGAAGGCGCCGAGCGCGGCGTCAAGTCCAACGTCATCGTGCCGGCGGCCCTCACGCGGCTGGCCGAGGGCCTGGACACCTCGCAGTATCCGCCGATGGATCCAGAGCTGGCGGCGCCCGCCGTCGGCTGGCTCGCCCACGAATCCTGCTCGATCACAGGAGAAATGCTCGTTTCGATCGCGGGCCGGATCGCCCGGGCATTCGTCGCCGAGACACCCGGCGTGTACCGGCCGTCGTGGACGATCGAGGAGGTCGGCGAGCAGATCGACACGATCCGCGACACGGGTGATCCGTGGATCCTGCCGACCCTGTCCGGTCACGTCGACCACATCGTCAGAAGCTTTGCGACCGCCTCCGGCGTCGATGCCGGCGCAGGCGTACGGAAGGGAAACACGTATGTCGGTTAAGGTCTACGAACGCATCCTGGACCTGTTCGAAGCCGAAGGTATCAACACCATCTTCGGGATCCCGGACCCGAATTTCGTCCACCTGTTCCACACCGCCGAGGAGCGCGGCTGGAACGTCGTGGCCCCACACCACGAGGAGTCCGCAGGCTTCATGGCCGAAGCCGTCTCCCGCATGACCGGCAAGGCCGCGGTGTGCATCGGCACGCTCGGCCCCGGCATCGCGAACCTGGCCGGCGCCATCATGTGCGCCAAGGTCGAGAACTCCCCCGTGATCTTCCTCGGCGGGCAGCGCGCCCGCATCACCGAACAACGGGTGCGCCGGGGACGCATCCAGTTCGTGCAGCAGGAAGCCCTGATCGAGAACTCCGTGAAGTACAGCGCCAGCATCGAATACGCCGACCAGACCGACGAAGTCATCCGCGAGGGGCTGCGCAAGGCGCTGTCGGGCACACCCGGTCCGGTGTACATCGAGTACCCGTCGCACATCATCCAGGAAGAGCTCGACGTTCCGCCTGTCCTGCCGCCCGAACGGTATCGGCTGGTGGGCCAGACCGCGGGCGCGGACCGCATCACCGAGGCAGCCGAGCTGATCAGAGCCGCGAAGCAGCCGGTGCTGCTCGTCGGGCACGGCGTGCACACCGCCCGCGCCGGTGAGTCCGTGCGCCGCCTCGCGGACCTGATGGCGTGCCCGGTGATCCAGACGTCCGGCGGCACGTCGTACATCGAGGGGCTCGAGGACCGCACCTTCCCGTACGGGTTCTCGCCGTCGGCGATCGAGGCCGTCGTCGAATCGGACCTGTGCCTGGCGATCGGAACCGAACTCGGTGAGCCGGTGCACTTCGGCCGCGGACGGCACTGGCTCGCGAACGAGGCGAACCGCAAGTGGCTCTATGTCGAGCAGGATCCGGCCGCGATCGGCGTGAACCGGCCCATCGACGTCCCTCTCGTCGGTGACCTGCGGGCGGTGGTCCCGCAGCTCGTCGACGCGCTGAAGGACACCCCGCGCACCGCGACGCCCGAGCTGGCCCGCTGGATCAGGGAGGACGCCGAGCGCCTCGCCGAGCTGGCCGAGACGGCGCCGTCCGGGCGGACCCCGGTGCATCCGGCGCGCCTGATCGTCGAGGCCACCAAGGACTTCCCGAAGGACGGCATCATGGTCCGCGACGGCGGCGCCACCACGATCTTCGGCTGGACGTACTCGCAGGCCAAACCGCACGACGTGATGTGGAACCAGAACTTCGGGCACCTGGGCACCGGCCTGCCGTACGCGGTCGGCGCGGGTGTCGCCGACGGCGGCAAGCGGCCGATGATGCTCATCACCGGCGACTCGTCGTTCCAGTTCCACATCGCAGAGCTGGAAACCGCAGCGCGACTGAACCTTCCGCTGGTGTGTGTCGTCGCGGTCGACTACGCGTGGGGCCTCGAGGTCGGCGTGTACAAGCGCACCTACGGGCACGGCTCGCTCGAGACCGGCGTGCACTGGAGCACCGAGACCCGCTTCGACAAGGTCGCCGAGGGTTTCGGCTGCTACGGCGAATACGTCGAGAAGGACGAGGACATCGCGCCCGCGATCAAACGGGCCTACGCCAGCGGCAAACCCGGTGTCATCCACGTGGTCGTCGATCCGAAGGCCAACTCCGAGGAGATGCCGAGCTACGACGAGTTCCGCACCTGGTACGCCGAAGGGCAACAGTGACAACTGTTCCGAACCACTGCACCCCGAACCCGCACACCCCGAACCACAGTGCCGAAACGACAACGGAAGGACCCGTCGGCCATGCGTGAGTACGACAAGTTCTACATCGGCGGGCAGTGGGTCGCGCCCGCCGGCACCTCCCGGATCGACGTCGTCGACCCCGCGACCGAGCAGGTCGCCGGATCGGTGCCGGCCGGCACCGCCGCCGACGTCGACAAGGCCGTCGCGGCCGCGCGGCGAGCATTCCCGTCCTGGTCGGCCACCGGTCGCGACGACCGGATCGCCGTGCTGAAGCGGATCCTCGAGGTCTTCACCCGCCGGGTTCCCGATCTGGCGGCCGCGCTCACGCAGGAGATGGGCGCCCCGGCCGCACTCGCCGAGGGCTTCCAGATGAATCTCGGTCTCGGCCACCTGACCACCGCGATCGAGGTCCTCGAGAACTTCACCTTCGAGGAGCAGCGCGGAGCCACCCGGATCGTGAAGGAACCGATCGGGGTCTGCGCCCTGATCACGCCGTGGAACTGGCCGCTCAACCAGATCGCGGTCAAGGTCTTCCCCGCGCTGGCGACCGGCTGCACGATGGTTCTCAAGCCGTCCGAGCAGTCGCCGTTCACGGGGCAGATCTTCGCGGAGATCATCGACGAGGCGGGCATACCGGAGGGCGTGTTCAATCTGGTGCAGGGCGACGGACCCGGTGTGGGACGGGCACTGTCGGGCCACCCCGACGTCGATCTGGTCTCCTTCACGGGATCGACCCGGGCAGGCATCGACATCGCGATCAACGCGGCGCCCGGCGTCACGCGCGTGACCCAGGAACTCGGCGGCAAGGGCCCGAACATCATCCTCGACGACGCCAACTTCGCCGAGAACGTCGGCAAGGGCGTGGGCACTATGATGCTCAACTCCGGTCAGACGTGCAGCGCCCCGTCGCGCATGCTCGTTCCCGCCGAGCGCATGGCCGAGGCCATCGAGGTCGCGCGGGCCGCTGCCGACCAGGTCACGGTCGGAGATCCGAACGGCGACTTCGTAATCGGTCCGGTCGTGTCGAAGGCGCAGTTCGACAAAATCCAGAACCTGATCCGCACGGGCATCGACGAGGGCGCCACGCTCGTCGCCGGAGGTCCGGGCCGGCCGGACGGGCTCGAGGTCGGCTTCTACGTCAAGCCGACGGTGTTCGCAGACGTGAAGAACGACATGACGATCGCCCGCGAGGAGATCTTCGGCCCTGTCCTGACGATCATCGGGTACGACAGCATCGACCACGCCGTCGAGATCGCCAACGACACCGAGTACGGGCTCTCCGCGTTCGTCGCCGGCGCCGACCCGGAACTGGCCCGCTCGGTCGCGCGGCGGCTGCGGGCGGGATCCGTTGCCATCAACGACGCCTTCGACTTCTACGCCCCGTTCGGCGGTTTCAAGAAGAGCGGCACCGGTCGCGAGTGGGGCGAATTCGGCTTCCACGACTACCTCGAAGTCAAGGCGATCCTCGGCTACGAGCCCCAGCAGGCCTGATTCCGCCGGGCACGGCAACCCGGCGGCCCACGAGTGAGGACATCCATGCCCACCCTTGCCACGAAGAAACTCGCCGACACCATCGGCGTGGAGGTACTCGACGTCGACGTCGAGCGTCTGCTCACCGACGAGACCGTACCCGGTGCACTGCTCGACCTGCTCGAGCAGCACAGTGTGCTGCTGTTCCGGCAGTTGCACATCGACGACGACGCGCAGGTGAGGTTCTGCCGGCGCCTCGGCGAGCTCGCGTTGTTCCCGAAGTACCGGATCCCCGAGATCATGGAGATCAGCTTCGAACCCGACAACCCGAACAGGGAGTACTTCGCGAGCAACGACTACTGGCACATCGACGGGGCTCTCGACGAGATTCCGGCCAAGGCGTCGGTGCTCTCCGCCCGGGTCACCGCAGCGGAGGGCGGCGAAACCGAGTTCGCGAGCACCTACGCGGCCTACGACGCGCTGACCGACGAGGAGAAGGAGCGCTTCGCGACGCTGCGCGTGGTGCACACGTTCGAAGCCATCCAGCGTCTGACCTACCCGGATCCGACTCCGGAACAGATCCAGGAGTGGGCCTCGCGCGCGGTGCGGGAACTGCCCTTGGTGTGGGAGCACGATTCGGGGCGTCGTTCGCTGGTGTTCGGTGCGACCGCCTCGCACATCGTCGGCCTCGACGTCGACGAAGGGCGCAAGCTGCTCGCCGATCTCGAATCACGTGCCACTGCAGACGATCTGGTGTATCGGCACGAGTGGTCCGAAGGGGACATGGTCATCTGGGACAACACCGGACTCGTGCATCGGGCGTGCCCGTTCGATCGGGGGAAGCCTCGGCGGATGCACCGATCGACGCTGCTGGGTACGGAGGCGATCAGTTGAGCGGGCGGACAGCGATCGTCACGGGCGGCGGATCCGGCATCGGCGAAGCGATCGCGCGACGCCTCGCCGCCGACGGCGACACCGTCGCGATCTTCGATCTCGATGCCGCCTCGGCCGACGCAGTGGCGGCCGGCATCGAGGACGACGGCGGTAAAGCGTTGGGGCTGCGCGTCGACGTCACCGACCGCGGAGCGATCGAGGCGGGGGTCGACGAGGTCCGCGCCCGCCTCGGCCGGCCCACGATCCTGGTCAACAATGCCGGGCTCAGCCTGGATTCGCCGTTTCTCGAGATCAGGGCGGACCTGTGGGCGCGTTCGATCGCGATCAACCTGACCGGCACGTTCGACTGCTGCCAGGTCGTGCTGCCGGACATGATCGCGGAGGGCTGGGGGCGCATCGTCAACATCTCGTCGTCGAGTGTGCACAGCGGCTCCCCTGGTCTGGCCGGGTACGTGTCCGCGAAGTCCGGAGTGGTGGGACTGACCAAGGTTCTGGCGCTCGAGTTCGGCCGGCACGGCATCACCGTCAACACGATCCCACCCGGGTTCATCGATACCCCGATGCTGCGCCGAACCGTCGAGAAGGGGTTCGTCGACCTGGACGCTCAGACCGCGAGAACCCCGGTCGGGCGGATCGGCCGGCCGGCCGATGTCGCTGCGGCCTGCGCGTTCCTCGTCGGCGAGGAGGCCGGATACATCACGGGCCAGGTGTTCGGAGTCAACGGTGGCCGCAACACCTGACGAACCGGTGTGCCTTTCCGGCGGTCCTGACCGCCACAAAGACACACCGGCCGGAACCCCGCGCATTCCCCCTGCCGCTGCAGCGGACTGGGCTCCCGAATTCGCGCAGTACGTCCGGGCGTTCCGCTCGTCCGTCGCGAGCGCCCCGACCGAGGAGGGACGTGCCTCCGGCTCGAATCTGCTCGGCACGCTCGCCCGCCATCCCGGCCTGGCCACCGCGTTCCTCGGCTTCAACAATCACCTGTTGCGCGGGACATCCCTCTCACCCCGGTGGCGTGAGCTGCTCGTGCTGCGGGTCGCGCACCGTCGCAGCTCGGACTACGAGTGGGCTCAGCACGTGCTGCTGGCCCGCAAGGCCGGGATCACCGAGGCCGAAATCTCCCTGGTTGCGGACGATAGCGGTGCGGAGCCCCTCATCCCGCTGGAACGGTCGATGCTCGCAGCGGTCGACGAACTGCTCGACGACGGCGCGATCGGCAGCCGGACGTGGGCGATCCTGTCCGCAGAGCTCGACGAACATCAGCTGATGGATCTCGTCTTCACCGTCGGCGCCTACTCGACGCTGGCAATGGCGTTGCGCTCGTTCGGGATCGAGCCCGAGGACGAACTGCTCCCCCACCTGCCGTCCGCAACCGACGGCGGGGGCGTGCCCCGCTGATCCGCCGTGTTCATCCTGGTACCGCGCCGCCGACCTACCTGCTCCCCTGCCCTGTTTTCCGAGCGAATGTATCGCTCAGTCGATTGAAGGAGACGAACGGTACATTCGCTCGGAAACGGTGGATCGCTGCGGTGTCCTCGAACGGCAGCAGCGGCAGTCGGACGCACGGCGTGGAAATCCTTCCCTGCGCGTGGAGCACCGCCTTGATGACGGTCGGGTTGGGGCCGGACATGAGCGCCGATACGGGACCGACGAGCCGGTTGCCCAGGTCCCGCGCCTGCTCGACCCGCCCGGCGCGCCACAGCCGGAACAGGTCGGCGAATTCGGCCGCGTAGACGTTGGCGCTCGCCGCGATCGCTCCCGCTGCCCCCATCGCGAACAACGGTGAAACCAGGGTGTCTTCACCGGCGAGAACCGAGAACGAATCCGGACCCTCGGCGAGCAGGCGCGCGGTATCGGTGTCGACCGCACCGACGGCCTGTTTGATGCCGACGATCCGCGGATGTTCCGCCAGCTGCACGATCGACTCGCAGCCGAGTTGCTGCCCGGTGCGATAGGGCACGTTGTACAGGACGATCGGCACCGGGCTGCGGTCGGCGACGTGCTCGAAGTGCGCGACGACTCCGGCCTCGGTCGGGCGCGTGTAGTACGGCACCACCACCAGCGCGGCTGTGACATCGGGCTGCTCCCCCAGCTCGTCGAGGGCGCGCACGGTGCCGGCCGTGTCGTTGGTTCCGGCGCCGACGAGCAGCGGTACCCGCCGCTCGCGGCACACCGCGGCGCAGATCCGCACCACCTCGCGGCGTTCCTGCGGACTCAGCGACGCCGCCTCGGCCGTGGTGCCCAGTGCGACGAGACCGGCGGCGCCGTCGTCGAGCACGATGTGCGCGAGGCGCTCCAGATCCGCGAGGGCGATCTCGCCGGTGTCGGTGAACGGGGTGACGAGCGGGACGAGGATTCCCGTGGGGTGGTAGGTCATGTGCCCAGCCTCGGCCCACAAAGGCTGTAGGTCCAGTTACTCTTCATGACGCAATACGTAAGCTGAACTGATGCTCGATATCCGCAAACTCCGTCTGCTGCGCGAACTCGCCCACCGCGGCACCATCGCGGCGGTCGCGGAAGCGCTGTCCTACACCCCGTCGGCGGTGTCGCAGCAACTGTCCGCCCTCGAACGCGAAGCCGGCCGTCCGCTGCTGATCCGCACCGGTCGTCGCGTGCGCCTGACCGCGGCGGGAACGGTTCTCGTCGAGCACACCGAGGTGATCCTGGCCGACCTGGAACGGGCGTCGGCCGCACTCGCGGCGAGCGAGACCGGGCTGACCGGATCGGTTCGCCTCGGCGCGTTCCCGACCGCGCTGCGGACGATCGTGCTCCCCGCTCTGATCGAGCTGCGGCGCACCGAGCCGGGACTGGAACCGACGCTCACCGAGGTCGACCCCGCCGATGTGCCGGATCTGCTCCGCGGAGATCACCTGGACATCGCGCTCGTCCACGAATACGACAACGTGCCGTCCACGATGGGCG
The DNA here is from genome assembly GCF_053589115.1 of Rhodococcus sp. NPDC003383. Lineage (NCBI taxonomy): Bacteria > Bacillati > Actinomycetota > Actinomycetes > Mycobacteriales > Nocardiaceae > Rhodococcus > Rhodococcus sp. NPDC003383. The sequence goes on from NZ_JBSFRG010000043.1 coordinate 23,035, forward strand.
CGGGGATCGAACTCGAACCGCTGCTCGACGAAGCCGTGTACCTCGCGTCACAGACCGCTCCGGAGGTGCCCGCGGACGCCGCGATCGCCAGCCACGCCACGAGCCGCTGGATCGTCGGCAACCCCGGCACGCTCTGCCACACCATGGCGGTGCGCAGCTGCCGGAACCACGGTTTCGAACCTCGGGTGGCCCATCGCATCGACGACTTCGCCGGTGTGCTGCAACTGGTTGCGGCCGGCGCCGGGGTCGCGCTCGTTCCGCAACTCGCCGTGACCGACGTGCCCGAGGGCGTGACTCTCACCGCTCTACCGATCGGCCGGCGGACCCGTATCGCGTACCGCGCCGGTAGCCGGTCACAGCCGATCCTCGCCGCGGTCGCATCCGAATTGCACCGCGCTGCACAGCCTTTCCAAGAGGAATAGAAGAGTCGGAAAACGTCTCGGATCCGCATATTGCTGGAATGAAACAACTTTCGAGTTACAGATCCGGTATCGACAACTGCGCCAACGGATCAGAACGTTCCCGGCAATCCGCTCGAACCCGACGCCATCACTACTCGAATTCTCTTTGCACCTTTGCGATTTCGACAGCTAACCATCGGGGACACCTGGGGTACAACGGCGTAGGATTTTGCGCGAATCAACTGTCATCACTCGGGAAGTGATCATCATGCCGACTACCGAAGAATCCGTCGTCATCTCCCGCCCCGTCTCGGAAGTGTGGGACTTCCTCATGAATCCGCACAATTGGACTTCCTGGGACTCGTCGAACCTCGAATGCGAGCAAATCACCGACGGTGGGGTCGGCGTGGGTACCCGCTGGCGCGGGGCCAACCGCATCCTGGGCAAGCGATTCGACTGGGAGAACGAGTTCACCGAGTACGAACCGCACAAGCGGGCCGTCACGAAGTCCGTGGGCGGCAAGCTGAACTTCGCCACGATATCGAAATTCGAGGAAACCGACGGCGGCACCCGATTCACCTATCGCACGGAGTCCGAAAGCGGACTCGGAGGGATCTTCGGCAAGCTGGCCGACCCCCTCGTGAACACCGCCTACTCGCGCATGGTGCGGGCGAACCTGGACAACCTGGCCGATCTGCTCACCGCACAGTCCGAGTGAGCCGGGCGGATCGAGTCAGCCCTCCGCCGCGAGCTGACCGCAGGCCGCCGCGATCTCCTGACCGCGGGTGTCGCGCACGGTGCACGAGACGCCCTGCGCCTGCACGCGCCGCACGAACTCGCGCTCGACGTCCTTGGGGCTGGCATCCCACTTGCTGCCCGGAGTCGGGTTGAGCGGGATCAGGTTCACGTGCACGAGCGGGCCGAGTGCCTTGTGCAGCTTCTTGCCGAGCATGTCGGCGCGCCACGGCTGGTCGTTGACGTCCCGGATCAGGGCGTACTCGATCGACACCCGGCGACCGGTCTTGTCCGCGTAGTACCGCGCCGCGTCGAGCACCTCGGAGACCGACCAGCGGTTGTTGACCGGCACGAGCGTGTCGCGCAGTTCGTCGTCGGGGGTGTGCAGCGAGACGGCGAGCGTGACGTGCAGGCCCTCGTCGGCGAGTCGGCGGATCGCCGGGGCCAGACCGACCGTCGACACGGTCACCGACCGCTGCGACAGCCCGAGGCCCTCCGGCGCCGGGGAGGTGATGCGGCGAACCGCGGCGACGACCCGCTTGTAGTTCGCGAGCGGCTCCCCCATTCCCATGAACACCACGTTCGACAGCCGGCCCGGTCCCCCGGCGACGTCGCCGTCGCGCAGGGCCGCCGCCGCGGCCCGGACCTGATCGACGATCTCCGCCGTGGACAGGTTGCGGTTCAGGCCACCCTGCCCGGTCGCGCAGAACGGGCACGCCATGCCGCAGCCGGCCTGGCTGGAGATGCACAACGTCGCCCGGTCCGGGTAGCGCATGAGCACGCTCTCGAGCAGCGTGCCGTCGCCCGCCCGCCACAGCGTCTTGCGTGTTTCCCCGCCGTCGCACGCGATGTGCTTGACGGCGGTCAGCAGCGGCGGGAACAACGCCTCACCGACCTTCTCCCGCATCGCGGCGGGCAGATCGGTCATCTTCTCCGGATCCGCCTCGAGCCGCCCATAGTACTGGCGGGCGAGCTGGTCTGCGCGGAACGCGGGCAGCCCGAGTTCGCGCACCGCCTCACGCCGCTGCTCGGAGTCGAGGTCGGCGAGGTGACGCGGGGGCATACCGCGCTTGGGCGCGTCGAAAACCAGGGGCAGGGAAGAAGCCATAATCACCGATTATCCCATGATGCGGGCGGTGCCCCGGTGTGCGATCGGTAACGGCGACTGTGCCCGGTCGGCTCCGGTGCCCCAAACCGCGAGACTGGCGCCCGAAACCGCGAGACCATCTAAGAATGTCCACCCGGATCCGCCCCGAACTCGCCCGCTCGTGGCTGCTCGTGCCCGGGAACGCACCGGACCGTTTCGACCCGGCCGCGATCTCCCCCGCCGATGCGGTCGTGCTCGACCTCGAGGACGCCGTGCCGGCCGCCGACAAACCCGGCGCACGTGCCGGAGTCGTCGACTGGTTCCGCGGCGGCGGCGAAGCCTGGGTACGGATCAACGACGCCACCACCCCCTACTGGGCCGAGGACCTGGACGCGGTGGCCGGGCTTCCCGGCCTGGAAGGCGTAATGCTCGCGAAGACCGAGAGCGGTCAACAGGTCGACGCGACCGCCGACCGACTGCCGGAGAACACCCTGATCCTCGTGCTGATCGAGTCCGCGATGGGGCTCGAGGCGGCACCGGAGATCGCGCGGGCCGACGGAACGTTCCGGCTCGTGTTCGGCAGCGGCGACTACCGCCGCGACACCGGTGTCGGCGACTCGCCGCTCGCCCTCACGTATCCGCGGTCGCGGCTGGTCATCGCGAGCCGGGCCGCGCGCCTGGCGGGACCGATCGACGGCCCGTCCCTCACCGACGACCCCGCCACGCTCACCCAGGAGGCGGAGCTGACCCGGTCGATGGGGATGACCGGGAAGCTGTGTATGACACCGGAGCGGGCCGCCTATGCGAATGCGGCGCTGAGTCCGAGCCCGGACGACGTGACCTGGGCGCACGAGGTGATCGACCGGCTCGGCGAGGACGGCAGCCGGGTCCAAGACGGCAGCGATCTGCCGAGGCTGGCGAAGGCGAAGAAGATCACGAGGCTGGCGCGCGCCTTCGGCATCAAGAACAATCGTCGAGGGAACGGAGGTAACGGTCGGTGATGCGCCGCTGAGCCCGCCGGGCGACGGGAGTGCCCGCACGCGCCCACCACGTCGCCGGCCGGGAGAACGCCTTGATCGTCAGAAGGACTGTGCCGTCGTCCCGCCACTCCACCCCGAAGTACTCCTCGCCCCGGACCGGATGGCCGGGAAGGGTGCCGTAGGCGAAACCCCGACGACGCGGTTCGTTCACGACGTACACGACCTCGCACGGTGCGGTGATGCCGACGGGACCCCATCCGACCCGCACGCTCACCCGCGCGCCGGGCACCGCGGTGGCCGAGTCCGCCCGGAACCCCGCACCGGCGCGACGCTGCAACTGCCATCCGAGCAGCCGGTCGGCTGCTCGGTGGAACGCCTCTTCGCCCGAACCGATGACGCGGGAGCGCACCGCGTGGTCGTAACCGTCCGGGAGAGTTCCCGTGGTCGCCCCGATCTCCGGATAGGTCGGCCGGTCGCCACGCGCCGTCACAGTTCCAGGCCCCGTGGTTTGCGGCGGATGTGCAGCCGGTAGCGGACGGTCAGGCCGGTGCCCGGTGTTTCGCGGGCTGCCCGCTGCGCGATGCGTGGCGAGAATTCGATACCGAGGACGCGTTCGAGGCTCGCCCGGTCGGGAAATGCCCACTCGGTGTCGATGCGTCGCAGGTCGAAGCCCTGAGCCGCAAAGAACGCCTCGACCGCGGGGGGATCGTAGTGCGGCAGGTCCTCGCGCATCCACCGTCCGTAGGGGTGCGCGGTCGCATCGAGGTCCACGACGGCCAGGGCCCCACCGGGACGGAGCACACGCAGGGCCTCGGTGATGCCGGCTCCGCAGCCGGGCCCGAAGAAGTACGCGGTGCGTGCGTGCACGAGGTCGACGCTGCTGTCCGGGAGCGGCAGTCGCTCCGCGTCGCCGCGCAGCACGGTGATCGTCTCGTCGGCGGCCGTGCGCCGGCGGGCGAGTTCGACGAGCGGCGGATGCGGTTCGACACCGGCGACCGTGCGCGCCTCCTGCGCGAACATCGGCAGGTGGAACCCGCTGCCGCATCCGACGTCGACGACGTCGGCTCCGGCCCAGTCGACGGCCTCCCGCAGCGCCGCGTACACGGCGCCACGGGTGTCCTGGGCGCGGTTCTCCTCCTCGTAGACCGCGGGCCAGTGCCAGATGTTGGGGCTGGCGATCACCCCGCTCTCCCGCACCGCGCGCCCGGCCCGTTGCACGGTCACTACACGAAGGCCGCGAGGACCAGCCAGGTGACGAAGGCGGACGGCAGGATCGAGTCCAGCCGGTCCATGATTCCGCCGTGGCCGGGCAGGAGGGTGCCCATGTCCTTGATGCCGAGATCGCGTTTGACCTGCGACTCGATGAGGTCGCCGGCGGTCGCGCACAGCACGAGCAGCAGTCCGAGCAGGACGCCGACCCACCACGCGGCGTCCAGCATCAACGTCACGGTGAGCACACCCGCGACGACGCACGCGATCAGCGAGCCGGCGAAGCCCTCCCAGGACTTCTTCGGGCTGATCGCCGGGGCCATCGGGTGCTTGCCGAACAGCACGCCGGCGGCGTAGCCACCGATGTCGGAGGACACGCACACGATCATGAGGCAGAACACTCGTTGCGCGCCCTGGTCCTGGAGCACCATCAGCGTCGCGAACGACGCGAGCAGGGGCAGCCACGCTGCCGTGAAGACTGTGACCGCGGTGTCGCGCAGATAGTTCTGCGGCTGCGCGGAGAGGCCCCGCTGGAACAGCCGCCAGAGCATGGAGACGACGACGGTGCCGGCGAACGCCGCCAGCACGCCCGTGGTGCCGTAGGGCCAGCCGAGCCAGATCATCGCCTGCCCGCCGACCAGCAGCGGGATCGGCGGGACGCGGACGTCGGCCTCGCGCAGTCGCTTGGTGACCTCCCACGTGGCGATCCCGATCGCGCACGCGACGACCGCGAGCCACGCGGTCGGCGCGAAGAGCAGGATGCCGATGACAAGGGCACCGAGGGCGGCGCCCACGCCGATCGCGGCCGGCAGATTTCGGCCGGCCTTGGATGCCTTCTCCGGTGCGGCCGCTTGTTCCGCAGCCGGAGCAGCGGGTGTGATTCCGTTGTCGTCACCGGAATCGAGTGGAAGCTGCGGGCCTGACGGCCCGTCGGCTCGACCCACTGTCAGACCTCCATCAATTCGGCTTCCTTGTGCTTGACCAGCTCGTCGATCTGCGCCACGTACTTGGCGGTGGTCTTGTCGAGGTCCTTCTCCGCGCGGTTCACCTCGTCCTCGCCGGCTTCACCGTCCTTCTGGATGCGGTTCAGCTCGTCCATGGCCTTGCGGCGGACGTTGCGCACCGAGACCTTCGCGTCCTCACCCTTGGCCTTGGCCTGCTTGACCAGTTCGCGGCGGCGTTCCTCGGTCAGCTGCGGAACCGAGATGCGGATGATGTTGCCGTCGTTGGTGGGGTTCACGCCGAGGTCCGAGTTGCGGATCGCGGTCTCGATCGCGCCCAGCTGCGATGCCTCGTAGGGCTTGACGATCACCATGCGCGCCTCGGGCACGTTGATGCTGGCGATCTGGGTGATCGGCGTGGGCGCACCGTAGTAGTCGACGACGATGCGGTTGAACATGCCGGGGTTGGCCCGACCGGTGCGGATGCCACCGAGGTCGTCCTTGGCCACCGTGACGGCCTTCTCCATCTTCTCCTCGGCCTCGAAGAGGGCTTCATCGATCACGGCAGTTCCTCCATGTTCCGTTGTCCAATCATGACCGTACGAGTGTTCCGATCTTCTCACCGGCGACGGCGCGGGCGATATTGCCCTTGGTCAGCAGGTTGAAGACCATGATCGGCATGTCGTTGTCCATGCACAGGCTGAAGGCGGTCGCGTCGGCGACCTTGAGGCCCTTCTCGATGACCTCGCGGTGGGTGATCTCGGTGAACAGCGTCGCGTCGGTGTCGACGCGCGGGTCGGCGGAGTAGACACCGTCGACGGCCTTGGCCATGAGCACGACCTCGGCGCCGATCTCGAGGGCGCGCTGCGCCGCGGTGGTGTCGGTGGAGAAGTAGGGCATGCCCATGCCGGCGCCGAAGATCACGACGCGGCCCTTCTCGAGGTGGCGGCGGGCACGCAGCGGCAGGTACGGCTCGGCGACCTGTCCCATGGTGATCGCCGTCTGAACGCGGGTGTCGATGCCTTCCTTCTCCAGGAAGTCCTGCAGTGCAAGGGAATTCATGACCGTGCCGAGCATGCCCATGTAGTCGGAGCGGGCGCGCTCGAGGCCACGCTGCTGCAGTTCCGCACCGCGGAAGAAGTTGCCGCCACCGATCACGACCGCAACCTCGACACCGCTGCGGACGACCTCTGCGATCTGCTGCGCGACCGTCGTCACGACGTCCGGATCGAGTCCGACCTTCCCGCCGCCGAACATCTCGCCACCGAGTTTGAGGAGCACCCGGCGGAAACCGGGCCGTTCGTGGGCGTGGTCGGACATGGCTCTCCTCTGGTTGAGACGGATCGCGGATCGCGCAGGATCGGCCCTTTCATCCTGCCTCATCACCCCCGTGGGGCCGAGACCGGGGCGTGAGGGGTCACGACCGTGTCGTGCCGGGCCGTGACGCGCCTCGACCCCGCGCGGCACGAGGCCGGCGGGGTCGAGGAACAGGTGGGTCTAGCTGGCGCCGACCTCGAAGCGAACGAAGCTGGACACCGTGGCGCCGGCCTCGTCGAGGATCGCCTTGACGGTCTTCTTCGAGTCCGTCACGGACGGCTGCTCGAGGAGCACGACGTCCTTGAAGAAGCCGTTGACGCGGCCTTCGACGATCTTCGGCAGAGCAGCCTCCGGCTTGCCCTCGGCCTTGGCGGTCTCCTCGGCGATGCGACGCTCGTTGGCGACGATCTCCTCGGGAACCTCGTCACGAGTCGTGTACTTCGCCTTGAGGGCCGCGACCTGCATTGCAGCGGCGCGAGCAGCCTCGGCGGCAGCGTCGCCCTCGCCCGAGTAGGCGACGAGAACGCCGACGGCCGGCGGCAGGTCGGTGGCGCGCTTGTGCAGGTAGACGGCAACCGGGCCGTCGAGGACGGCAACGCGACGCAGCTCGAGCTTCTCGCCGATCTTGGCCGAAAGCTCCTCGACCAGCGTGGCGACGGTCTTGCCGTCGACCTCGAGGGCCTTGAGGGTCTCGAGGTCCGCCGGGCGGGCCTCGGCGGCCGCGGTGACGATCTTGTCCGCGAGACCCTGGAACTCGTCGTTCTTCGCGACGAAGTCGGTCTCCGAGTTGAGCTCGATCAGAACGCCGTCCTTGGCGACGACCAGGCCCTCGGCCGTGGAGCGCTCGGCGCGCTTGCCCACGTCCTTGGCGCCCTTGATGCGCAGCTGCTCGACGGCCTTGTCGAAGTCGCCGTCGTTGTCGGCGAGAGCGTTCTTGCAGTCCAGCATTCCGGAGCCGGTGAGCTCACGGAGACGCTTGACGTCGGCGGCGGTGTAGTTCGCCATGGGAAGCGAGCCTCCTGTGTGTGAAGGAAAAGTTCATCGGGTGCGGGCGACGCCGCGCGGGCGGCCCGCAGTGCAACGGCCCCGACCAGAAGCTCGCGATCGAGCGGTCGGGGCCGTGCAACGGATCAGGCCTCGGGGGCTGCGTCCGAGGCGGGTGCCTCGGTCTCGGCGGCCGGGGTGGCCTGCGCGAGCAGCTCCTGCTCCCACTCGGCGAGCGGCTCACCGGCGCCGGCCTCGGGCTTGGCATCCTTGTCGGCGCTCTGGCCGGCACGGGCCTGCACGCCCTCGGCGACGGCGGACGCGACGACCTTGGTCAGCAGCGCCGCGGAACGGATCGCGTCGTCGTTGCCCGGGATCGGGTAGTCGACGAGGTCCGGGTCGCAGTTGGTGTCGAGGATCGCGATGACCGGGATGTTCAGCTTGCGAGCCTCACCGACGGCGATGTGCTCCTTGTTGGTGTCGACGACCCAGATGGCCGACGGAACCTTGGCCATGTCCCGGATGCCGCCGAGCGTGCGCTCCAGCTTGGTCTTCTCACGCGTGAGCATGAGGATTTCCTTCTTGGTGCGACCCTCGAAGCCACCGGTCTGCTCCATCGACTCCAGCTCCTTCAGGCGCTGCAGGCGCTTGTGGACGGTGGAGAAGTTGGTGAGCATGCCGCCGAGCCAGCGCTGGTTCACGTAGGGCATCCCGACACGGGTCGCCTCTTCCGCGATGGACTCCTGGGCCTGCTTCTTGGTGCCGACGAACAGGACCGTGCCGCCGTGGGCGACGGTCTCCTTGACGAACTCGTACGCCTTGTCGATGTAGGTCAGCGTCTGCTGCAGGTCGATGATGTAGATGCCGTTGCGGTCGGTGAAGATGAACCGCTTCATCTTCGGGTTCCAGCGACGGGTCTGGTGGCCGAAGTGTGCGCCGCTGTCGAGCAGCTGCTTCATGGTAACGACAGCCATAGCTGTGTTCTGCCTTTCGTTTCGGTTGCTGCGGGCACGCTGCCCGCCCTGGCGTCCGCATGCCCACCGAACCCTTGCGGGACCAGCCGATGGTCATGTTCCGATGTGCCCGACAACTTGCAGCACGATCGGCGCGCGGACGCGCGAAGTCGATCTGCGTACGCAGACCGCCCGACAAGTGTACGGCTTCTGCCCGCCGCACCGTAAACCGGCCGGTGAGCGCCGTGCGGTGGGGCTGTGGACCGAGCCCGAGTTGTCCACAATCGCGGGAAGCGGTCTGTTGCGGTCTCCCCCGGCGTATCACTGTCGACGGATGAGAATCGTCGCGGCGCTCGCCGTCTCCTTCGCCTTCTGGTTCACGGCAGCACCGGGGTGCGTCCCGGCCGCGCACGGTGTGTCGCCGGACTACGACTGGCCGCTGCAGCCGCGGCCCTCGGTGACCCGGCCGTTCGATCCGCCCGAGCACGATTGGCTTCCGGGACATCGCGGCGTCGACCTGTCGGGATCGATCGGGCAGGTGGTCCGGTCCGCCGCAGCCGGCACGGTCGTGTTCGCCGGGGTCGTCGGCGGAAAGCCGGTGGTGTCGGTCGACCACGAGGGCGGTCTGCGCACCACCTACGAACCGGTCACCGCGAGCGTGACGCCGGGCCGGCGCATCGCGCGCGGCGAACCGATCGGCACCCTCGAACCCGGGCACGAAGGCTGCCCTGTCGCGGCGTGTCTGCACTGGGGTCTGCGCCGCGACCGCGCCGATTACCTCGACCCGCTACCGCTGGTCCGGCCCACCGTCATCCGGCTCGAACCGGTGTGACACCCGCTCACCATCGCACGGCGTGGCGGCCCGACACGGGCGGAAAGTCGTCGGCGACCATCGCCGCGAGTTCCACGAACGCCCGTCGCGTCGCCGGGCGCAGCAGCTCGAGATCGAGTTCGGCGCCCTCGGCGAGGTGCTCGTCGAACGGCACCACCTGCACCGCCCGGCAGCGCGCGAGGAAATGCGCGGTCAGGGCATCCATGTCGATGTTCGACGCGCCGGGCCGTGCCGCGCTGATCACAACGACGGTGCGGGCGACGAGTTCCTCGAACCCGTGGTGTTCGAGCCAGTCCAGGGTCGCCGCGGCGCTGCGGGCACCGTCGATCGCGGGCGAGCTGACCAGCACCAGCGCGTTCGCCAGGTCGAGCACCCCGCGCATCGCCGAGTGCATGATGCCGGTGCCGCAGTCCGTGAGGATGATGTTGTAGTAGACCTGCAGGATTTCGACGACCTGCCGATAGTCCGTCTCGCTGAACGCCTCCGACACGGCCGGGTCGCGTTCGCCGGCCAGCACCTCGAGCCGGCTCGCCGCCTGCGACGTGTGGGCCCGCACATCCGAATAGCGCTCGATGTTCGGTGCGGCCGCGAGCAGGTCCCGGACGGTCGAGCGCGTCTGCTGCGGCACCCGCTGGGCCAGCGTCCCGAAATCGGGATTGGCGTCGACGGCGATCACGCAGTCCCCGCGTAGCGAGGCGAACGTCGATCCGAGCCCGACGGTCGTCGTGGTCTTTCCGACGCCGCCTTTGAGTGAGAGCACCGCGATGCGGTAGTCGCCGCCGATGGGTTGACGGATCCGGTCGATCATCTCCTGCCGGTGGGATTCGCCGGTGGACTCGCCGGGGTTGAGGATGCCTCCGGTGAGCCGGTGCACGCTGCGCCGCCAGCCACCCGACGGGGACCGGCGGGAGCGTTTGACGAGCACGCCCGATTCCAGGTCGAGGCTCGACGGCTGGTGATCGGGCATCGGCGGCGGTGGCGTGGGTTCGGCAGCCGGTGCGGGCGGGAGTTCCGGGGCCTGCGGCTGTCGCGCGACCTCGGATGCGGGCTGGAGCGTCGGGGTCGGGTCCGCCGGCGCCGCGGGCTGCGGCCGGTGTTCGGTCGGCGGTGGCGTCACCCTCGGCTCCGCCGGAACCGACATGCGAGGTTCGACCGGCGGCGCGGAGGACGGTACCTGCCGGGCCGGTGGTTGCGGGACCGGCGGCTGCTCGACCTGCGGCACCTGCTCGACGGCCGGGTGTGCGACCGGCGGCTGCTCGACGGCCGGCGTCGGCAGCGGCATGTGCCAGGACATCTGCGGATTCGGGTGCGGATTCGGGTAGGGCGCGGGCTCCGGGATCGGACCCGGCACCGGCTCTTCCTGGACGGGCGCGGGCGAGGGCGCCGGAACCGGCGAGGACGGCGACAGCGGTGCCCCGAACGGAACGGACGCGATCGGCGTCGACGGGACCATCGGTGAGTCTGCGGTGCCCGGAGCTGCCGGGACCTGGGGTTCCGGCTGCACGGTCGGTGGCGACTGGACCTCCTGTGGAGCCTGGTCGTCGTGCGAAGACCGGCCCGAGCGCAGGAACCCGCGCCGGGCGGGTGTGGCTACCGGTTCCGGCGGCTCCCCCTGAAGCCAGGCCGGCAGAGCATGCGTCGACTCGTCGCTTTTCACTGATTCCCCCCGGATCGAATACGCGGGGACGCTACCAAATCCGTCCGACGCCGTCGGAGCGGATCAGGCGCGCGGATGCGCCTGTTCGTGGGCGGCACGCAGCCGCGCGACCGACACGTGTGTGTAGAGCTGTGTCGTCGCCAGGCTCGAATGACCGAGGACCTCCTGGACGACCCGCAGATCGGCGCCGCCCTCGAGCAGATGGGTCGCCGCGCTGTGCCGCAGCCCGTGCGGTGCCAGATCCGGAGCCCCCGGTACCGCGGCCACGGCGTCGTGAACCACGGTGCGCACCTGACGCTGGTCGATCCGCCCGCCCCGTTTGCCCAGCAGGAACGCCGGGCCGGACGACGGGCGCACGAGTTCCGGCCGCCCGTGCTGCAGCCACTCGTCGATCGCGGCCGCGGCGGGAACCCCGTAGGGCACGACCCGTTCCTTGTTGCCCTTGCCGAGCACCCGCAACACGTTCCGTTCCGCGTCGACGTCGTCGACGTCGAGTCCGCACAGTTCCCCTACCCGGATCCCCGTCGCGTACAGCAACTCCACGATCAGGCGGTCGCGGATTGCCACCGGGTCCCGTTCGACGGCACCGGATTCCGCGGCGTCCATGAGTTCGAGGGCCTGATCGGTCCGCAGCACCGCGGGCAGGGTGCGATGCGCGCGCGGAGAGACGAGCCGCGCCGCCGGGTCGTGATCGAGGCGGGACGTCCGCACGAGCCACGCCGTGAAGGTGCGGGCGGTCGAGGTGCGCCGGGCGAGGGTCGTGCGGGCGGCACCGGCGGCGACCTGTGCGGCGAGCCAGGCTCGCAGCACGTCGAGGCTCAGGTCGGTGATGCGCGCACCGGGATGCGTGGCTTCGAGGTGTTCGAGCAGGGAGCGGACGTCGGTGGTGTAGGCGCGGACCGTGTGTGCGGAGCGACCGCCCTGCAGCGCGAGGTGTTCGGCGAATTCCTCGAGGTGCACGGCGAGCGGGGCCGGGAGGTCGGTCATGACGCCACGGTGGTCGGCGGAGTCGGCGCGCGCAAGTTCCCGCGCCGTGGAACGGGGGCCGCGGCGGGCGGACGACCGACCACTAGGGTTAGTTCGTGAGTAAAACAATTCCTCTGCCGATGCTGTTCGCACTGGCGCTGCTGTCGGCGATCGCGCCGCTCGCCACGGATATGTATCTGCCCGGCCTGCCGATCATGTCGGAGAGCCTGGGCACCACGACCGTCGGAGTTCAGCTCACCCTGACGACGTTCATGGCCGGGCTCGGCGCGGGACAGTTGATCGTCGGACCGCTGTCCGACAGCTGGGGACGCCGGCGGCTGTTGCTCGCCGGCACCGTGGTGCTCGCACTGAGCAGCGTGCTGTGCGCGACGGCTCCGACGATCGAGGTGCTGGTGGGGGCCCGATTGATCCAGGGATTCAGCGGTGGCATCGGCATCGTGCTCGCGCGTGCGGTCATCGCCGACCGCGCGAGGGGCAACTCCGCGGCGAGACTGTTCGGCATCATGATGATCATCGGTGGTGTGGCACCGATCGTCGCGCCGCTGCTCGGTGGCGCCTTGCTCGGCCCGATCGGGTGGCGCGGCATCTTCTGGGTGCTGGCGGCCGTGGCCGTGGTGATGACGCTCGGTGTGCTCGTGTTCGTCCCCGAATCGCTGCCGCCGGAAAAGCGTCACGGCGGAGGATTGAGCGCACTCGCCCGGAACTTCGGCTATGTCGTCCGCAACCGCCGGTTCGTCGGCTACGCCGCCACGTTCGCGTTGGGTTTCGGCGCGATGTTCGCCTACATCTCGGCGTCGGCGTTCGTCACCCAGGATCTGCTGGGACTGTCGCCGGGCCAGTTCTCGATGGTCTTCGCGGCCAACTCGATCGGACTGGTCGGCGCCAACGTCGTCAACACGCGCCTGATCGGGCGAATCGAGGTCCGCGCACTGCTGCGGTTCGGCGTGACCGTGCACTTCGCAGCCGGGATCGCGCTGCTGCTCGCGGCGATGTTCGCGGGTACCGAACGCTGGGTGATCCTGCCGCTGCTGTGGGTGTGTGTCACGAGCCTCGGTTTCGTCATGGGCAACGCGACAGCGCTGGGTCAGGGCCAGGTTCCCTCGGCCGCCGGCACCGGTTCGGCGCTCATGGGCGCATGCCAGTTCGGCCTCGCGGCCGTCGTGTCCCCGCTGGTGGGGTTGGGCGGCGAGGACACCGCGGTGCCGATGGCCCTGGCGATCGTGGTGTGCGGGGGGCTCGCGCTCACCGCGCTGCTGACGCTGACACGCGAGCCCCACGACCGCACCGTCGAGGAGTGAAACCTCAGACTGCTTCGCTCGCAGCCAGTTCACGCTTCCATTCGCGGAACGTCTCCTCGGTCCGGCCGCGCTTCCAGTAGCCGGAGATCGACGCGCGGGCCGCGGGCACGCCGCGTTCCCTGCGGATGTACGGGCGCAGATGGTGCATCACGGTCTCGGCCTCGCCGTGCACGAAGGCGTGCACCTCACCGGGCAGCCACTGCGCACCGGTCACCGCGGCGACCAGCGGCGCGTTCGCTCCCGCACGGTCCTCGCCGACGGATCCCGCGTCGGTTCCGCGGTGCAGCCAGGTGATCTCGACACCGGCCGGAGCGGTCAACGGGATCTCGTCGTCGGCACCGGCGACCTCGATGAACACCCGTCCGGTCGCGTCGGGCGCGAGGGATTCGAGCGCGGCCGCGATCGCGGGGATCGCGGTTTCGTCGCCGGCGAGCAGGTGCCAGTCGGCGTCCGGGTCGGGACGGTAGGCGCCACCTGGTCCCCTGACGACGACGGTGTCACCCGGCTGCGCCGACACCGCCCAGGGTCCGGCGACGCCCTGATCTCCGTGGACGACGAAGTCGATCGCGATCTCGCGACGCTCGGTGTCGACGGACCGCACCGTGTACGTGCGCACGACGGGACCATCCGCCGATTCGAGTTCGATCTTCACGTAGGAGTCGGTGAAGACGCTCGGTTCGAACTGCGCAAATCCCGGACCGCCGAAGTACACGCGGGCCAGATGGTCGGAAAGTCGTTCGGTCCGCACCACGGTCAGCTCCGTCGATTTCGGTGCCTTTCGGGCCACCTGCCACCTCCATTAATCAGGGTTACCTAACTCGACGACCCTACATGCCGAGGGCCTCGTCCGGTGCTGCTCCGCGACGCGACCAGCCCGTGTCGTCGCGCGAGACCAATCCGGCCATCTCGAGCATCGGCAACGCCGCACGGACCCGGTCGACGTCCAGACCGGCCGACTCGGACAGTTCCGCGACACTGCTCGGTCCGACCGCGGGAAACGCCTCGTACACCAGTTCCATGTCACCGGAAAGGCCGTCCAGCGCACGGTGCCACGACGCGTCCCCGTCGTCGGCGACACCGATCGAGCCGGCCGCCTCGACCACCTCGCGGGCGTTCCCCACCAGCGTTGCCTCCCCCTCCCGGATCATCCGATGGCAACCTTGCGAGGCCGCCGACGTGACCGGGCCGGGCACCGCCAGCACCGGTCGCCCGAGCCGCCGCGCCCACGACGCGGTGTTCCGGGCTCCGCTGCGCCAACCGGCTTCGACGACCACGACCGCGCTGCTCGCCCCCGCGACCAACCGGTTGCGCGCCAGGAACCGGTATCGGGCCGGCGTGGTGCCGGGCGGATACTCGCTGATCACCGCCCCCTGATCGGCGATCCGGCGCAGCATCACCGTGTGCGCGGACGGATACGCTCGGTCCACGCCACACGCGAGCACCGCGACGGTCGTGCCGCCGACGCCGAGCGCCGCGCGGTGCGCCGCGGCATCGACACCGAACGCCGCACCCGACACCACAGTCCAGCCGTCGACCGCGAGATCACCGGCGATCTCGGCCGTGACGTGTTCTCCGTAACCGCTCGCGGCGCGCGTGCCGACGACCGCGACCGCGCGTTCGAACAGTTCGTCGAGCGGCCGGTTGCCCAGCACCCACAACGCCAACGGGCCGGTGTCGGAATCGGCGCCGCCGGTGAGGGTGTCGAACGACAGGAATTGCCACGCAGGCCATTCCGCGTCGTCCGGTGTGACGAGCCGTCCGCCGAGCCGGGCCACCATCTCGAGATCTGCGGCGGCGGTGTCCAGGTGCGCCCGTGCCCGGGTGCGACGGGAGATCCCCGCCCCGTGTGTGCCGTCGCGCACCGCGTCGGCGATCGCTTCGGGTCCGTGCTGCGCGATCGCATCCGCGAGGCGTCGCGACGCTCCCTGCGCCACCGTCGACAGATAGGCCCACGCGAGGCGGCGCGGGTCCTGCGCGCTCATGCGACTCCCCTGTCCCGGAAGTCGAGTGCCGCCGCGACCTCCGTCTCCCCCGGTCTGTCGAGTCCGGCGAGATCCCCGACCGTCCAGGCAACTCTGATTGCCCGGTCTGCCCCGCGTGCGGTGATCGCGCCCTTCCGCAGCGCCCATTCGACGGGTTTGAGCGCGGCCGGTGACAAGCGGAATTTCTGTCGCAGCGCCGGTCCGGGAACCTCGGCGTTGGTGGACCAGCCGAACTCCGACCATCTCTCGGCGGCGGCCGCTCGAGCCCGCGCGACGCGGGCGCGGACGTCCTCGGTGCTCTCCCCCGTATCACCCATCAACGCGCTCGTCGCGACGGATTCCATCCGCACCCGCAGATCGACGCGATCGAGCAGCGGCCCGGACAGCTTGCCCAGATAGCGGCGACGCGCGGTCGGCGCGCACACGCAATCGGCATCGCGCGGCGGTGCACATGGGCACGGATTCGCGGCGAGGATCAGCTGGAATCTCGCCGGATAACGGGCAACTCCGTCGCGACGCGCGATCCGCACTTCCCCGTCTTCGAGTGGGGTGCGGAGCGCTTCGAGTGTCTTGAGTCCCATCTCGGCGACCTCGTCGAGGAACAGCACGCCGCGGTGTGCCCGGCTCACCGCGCCGGGTTTCGCCATGCCGGTGCCGCCACCGATGAGAGAGCTGACCGATGCGGTGTGGTGCGGAGCGATGAACGGTGGATCCAGGACCAGGGGCCGATCCGGGCTGAGCGTGCCGGCAACCGAGTGGATCGCGGTGACCTCGAGTGCATGCTCCTCCGACAGGATCGGCAGGATGCCCGGAAGGCGTTGAGCCAACATGGTTTTCCCGATGCCCGGTGGCCCGGTGAGCATGAGGTGATGTGCTCCCGCGGCGGCGACCTCGATGGCGCGCCGCGCCTCGAGTTGCCCGACCACCTCGCTCAGATCCGCCCGTACCGGGCGTTCCGGCACCGGGTTCGCGTCGGGACGATGCAGCGGCCCGTCCCCGCGCAGCCACAGCACGACCTCGGTGAGAGTGTCGGCGCCGAACACGTCGATGCCGTTCACCAGTCCCGCCTCGGCCATCGTCGCCGTGGGTACGACGATGCGCGCCCATCCGGCGCGGGCGGCCGCCAGGACCGCGGGCAACACCCCACGGACCGGACGGATCCGTCCGTCCAGGGCCAGTTCCCCGATCAGGATCGTCCTCGTCAGTGCTTCGAGCGGAAGCGCTTTCGCCGCGTTGAGCACGGCACAGGCGAGTGCGACGTCGTACACGCTGCCGACCTTCGGTAGCGTCGCGGGCGACAGCGCCAGCACCACCTTCGAATCCGGCCATTCCCCACCGGAATTCGTCACCGCCGCGCGCACCCGATCGCGGGATTCCTGCAGGGCCGCGTCCGGCAGTCCGACCATCTTGACGCCGGGCAGGCCCCGGCCGATGTCGGCTTCGATTTCCACGACCTGGCCGTCGACACCGGTGACGGCGACCGAGAATGCTCGTCCCAGTGCCATCACAGCACCTGCTTCAGGTGCGTGATCATCGGCGCACCCGGTTCACCGACCAGGACGGTGACGACGTCGACGCGGATGCGGCGCCACCGCGTCTCCTGCTCGGCCAGCCACAGGCCGGCGAGGCGCCGGATCCGGTCGGCCTTCTCCGGTGTCACCGCCTCGGCGGGGCTGCCGTAGCCGAGGCCCGTGCGCGTCTTGACCTCGACGAACACGAGCACCGCCCCGTCCCGGGCGATGATGTCCAGTTCGCCGTAGCGGCAGCGCCAATTGCGTTCGAGCACCACCATTCCGGCGGATTCGAGAAACTCGGCGGCCAGGTCCTCCCCGCGCGCCCCCAACTGTTGATTGCGTCCCATCCGTGCTCCTCCCCTGCGTGACCTCCACTGTGCGGAAGCAGGGGGCGACGCAGAACCCGAGAAACCGAATTCGGCGGAATCTGTGGATGAATCACCCGCCTGTGGACAACCCTGTCCCCGGAGCACCGTGGGCGCGGAATCTGTCGGATGCGGCGTGTATGGACGCCCGGAGATTTCCGGGCGGACGACCTACGATCGGCACATGAGCGGTCTCCCCCGGTCGATGCAGAACTTCCGGCGGCGTTGCGACGACTGGATGCACAAGCATGTTGCGAATCCGGTCGCCGTGCGCCTTCCTCAGCAGACGCTTCTCGAAACCGTCGGTCGACGCAGCGGCGCGGTGCGGCGAACGCCTGTAGGCGGCTGCATCGTCGGCGACGAGTTCTGGATGGTGCCGAACCAAGGGACCAGCTCCGACTACGTACGCAATCTGCTCGCCCGGCGACGATCGACGCGGTGAGTGCGAATCCGCTCATGCTACACGTTGGTTGCCAGGATGGTCGTGAGACACCCGGCAACCAACGCGGGGAACGGACACAGAGATGATCGACATCCCGATCGGACGGACTGC
>NZ_JBSFRG010000044.1:0-39867 GCF_053589115.1 Rhodococcus sp. NPDC003383
CACCAGCATCGAAGGAGACCCGCCCTCATCGGCGGAGCCACACGGGTGAGCACTTTCGGTAAGCGGGACTGAGCAGGATCAATGAGCGCTATCACGTGCAGCTACCAGCCGAACCCGACATCGTCGCGCTCGCACCAAGCGCTCGTCGTCGGGTCGCCCACCCTTGCGCTCCTCCGCGAGTGAGACTTCGACGCACCGGCGACACCGGCATGGTCGACGCTGCCGGCATCCGCCTATCCCAATAGTTCACACAACCCACCGCTGTCGAGATGCAGCGAATATTGGCGGGACACACCATCGCGCTTTGGCCAGAAGCTGGGTGTGTCGGAGATGCCCGCCAATAGCGGTGCAGCCCCGAAAGACGCTTCTCCCCTACCTGTCTCGGCGAGACGAGCAGTTGCGACAAATCGATCGAACAGCTGTACGTCAACCTGTTCGCAGGCGTCGACTGTGGAATGCAGGAAAAACCGAAATCCGCGCACTGGCGATTCTGAGGCTCGGCGGCGACGGTAATCGGACCGTCGCGGTCGAGTTTCCGCGATGGCCATCGACAGGAACAGGCCCGTTCGGCGCGAGTGATCGTCAGGGGATCAGGACGATCCGTCCGCGCAGGCCACCTTCGGCCAGCTTTACGTGGGCCGCTGCTGCCCGCTCAAGCGGGTAGGTCCCTGAGACGCGGGCCACGAGCACCCCTCGGTCCGCAAGTCGGGAGAGTTCGGCGAGCTGGACACCGTCGGCCCGCACGTCCAGAACTTCGACTCGGACACCGCGCTCCGCCTCGGGTTCCCGCCCCGGCCACAGACCGAGGTAGGAGCCGCCGTCGCGGACCGTGACGATCGCCCCATGCCCCAAACCAGCAGCGTCGAGCACCCCGTCGAAACCGGCCGCTTCCAGGGTCGCCCCGCGGGTAAGGACACGGTCGGCTCCACGGGAAAGCAGGAACGGCTCGTCGCCGGCGGAGGCGAACGCGGTGACCTTCAGTCCGTGCCGGTGTGCCAGCTCCACCGCGTGCCCACCAACCGCGCCGGCCGCGCCCGTGACGAGCAGGTGC
Organism: Rhodococcus sp. NPDC003383; assembly: GCF_053589115.1. Lineage (NCBI taxonomy): Bacteria > Bacillati > Actinomycetota > Actinomycetes > Mycobacteriales > Nocardiaceae > Rhodococcus > Rhodococcus sp. NPDC003383. The sequence continues at coordinate 1,052 of NZ_JBSFRG010000044.1, forward strand.
TGCCCGGCCCGCAACGCCATCATGTCCAGCGCCTGCGCGGCGGACAGCGAGTTGAGGGGCAGCACCGCGGCATGCACGTCGTCCAGAGAGGTCGGGGCGGGGGCGACGGCTTCCGCGTCGAGCACGACGTAGTCGGCGTGGGTGCCCAGCGGCTCGCGGTGCCCCGCGGCCAGGCCGATGACGCGGTCCCCGACCTTCCGGTCGACCCCCGTACCGAGGGCCTCGATCGTGCCGGCGACATCCCAGCCCAGACCGATCCGTTCCCCTCCGCCGAACACCCCCGCGCGCATGGCAGCGTCCACAGGATTCAGCGCAGCCGCACCGACCTTGATTCGCACCTGGCCGGGGCCGGGTGCAGGCATCGAAACCTCGGTGATTTCGACCGCCTCGGGTCCACCGAAGCGGGAAACGGTTGCGGCGCGCATGAACATGGTCTTCCTTCCCTGTGCCCGCGGCGACGATATCCACCGTGCGGGCTCTGTCAGACGTCGGGCCGCGGGTACCACGGACCTGACCTGGCTTCTTACCAATGGTGTGTGACCCCATGATGGGGCAGTATCGAAGTCGATACAAAAGGCACACGCGTGTGCGGAACCGGAAGGATCACGTTCGTCATGGAACCCGAACCGAGCACCGGGCGGACCGCGGCCCTCCCCGGGCCGTGCTCCCGCTGGCCGGCGGAGCAAGGGGAGACCATCCGGCAGATCATCGATCGAGCGGGCAACAAGTGGGCGGTGCTCGTTGTCGGTTCGCTGCACGCTGGGCCCCTTCGATACACCGACTTGCTGCGCTCGATTCCCGGTGTCTCCCAGCGCATGCTCACGCACACCCTGCGCCAGTTGCGGCGTGACGGGCTCGTCACCAGAACCGCCTATCCGGAGGTGCCTCCGAGGGTGGAGTACGCGCTGACCGATCTGGGTGAGACCCTGCTCATCGCGATCACGACCCTGATCGACTGGGCTGGCACCCATCATGACGAGATCCAGGAGAACCGTGCCCGATTCGATGAGACAGAGGCCGCCGTCTGACTCTGGGCAGGCTGTTCTTCTCGAGCAACAATGAACCGTCGATTCCGTTCCGGAACGATGTCGAGTTGCTCGCAGGCGTCACACTCTATGCGAAGGCCGCTAAGCAGCTACTGCTGCGCGACACCAGTAAGCACGCTGCTTGCCGCGCCCATATGCCAACCACCCAACCCACCCCTTCAATAGGAAGCCTTCACTGCTTTCGAATGCGAATCAGCGGGGAGATACGAAGTGGACCAACGCAGTGGGAGTCAAGCGATCTCGGCCGTGGCCGACATCTGTGCCCTTCGTGGTCGACTTTCATCCGCACCACCTGACTGAATCGGTTCGCATTCAACGCACCGCGGATCCTGCTGCCCCGGTATGCACTCCCGGCATCTGCGGCTGCAAATCCCACCTCATGCGTAGCTTTTCGACAAGTTCTCATATTTCGGCCTACCAGTACCCGGAGCGGGCAAAGCGGCCGGAGGTATCGGCTCGCTGCTGCTCGGGGCGCACGACGACGAGGGTCGGTTGGTGTTCATCGGTCGCGTCGGCACCGGGTTCACTGCCGCGACCCGCCGGGAGTTGCGGTCCCGGTTGCGTCCGTTGGAGCGATCCACCAGCCCGCTGTCCGTCGCACCGCCGAAGCGGGAGACTCACGGAGTCCATTGGGTGGAGCCGACGTTGGTGGGGGAGGTCGAGTACCGGGAGTACGCGGGCGGGAGCCTGCGGCATCCGAGCTGGCGGGGACTACGCGCCGACAAGACGGTCGACGAGGTCGACCTGCCCGGCCGACACTGACGCCGGCGGCGTTCGTTCCTCGGTCCCGGCGCATCGCCACGGCGCCGATCCGGACCCGAATCCAGGGGTGTTCCGGTGTCGAAGCCACCCGTGAGGTCAGGTCCGCGACGGTCCGGGGCGCCCGTGTGAGTTGCGGAGCCGGAACAGCGACTCCTGCGCGAGGTTCGCGACGAGCACCCGGTTCTCGTCGTAGATGCGCCCGGTGTACATGCCGCGCCCCTGCGAGGTCGACTCCGGGGCCAGATCGAGCAGCAGCCACCGGTTCGGATCGCAGCCACGGTGGATCCACACGCTGTGATCGATGCTCGGCAGGATGCCGACGTGCTTGACCAGCGGGGCTTTCGACAGCCCGGTGCACATGTCGGAGACGAAGACCAGCCCGCAGGCGCGGAGGTTCGCGTCGTCGCCCAGCGATGTCTTGATGCGGACCCACAGCCGCGTCGGCCAGCGGTGATAGGCCTCGTCGTCATGGGGGATGCGGACGTCCAGGTCGAGCATCCGCGGGTCCTGACGAACCGTCGGCAACGCCTCCGGCGGAGTGGTGTCGGGCATCGCCTCGGCCTGGTAGTCGGCGCCCGGCTGGATCTGCTGGAACGACGCCTCCAGGTTCAGGATCGGTACTCCCTCCTGGCTGGCGACGACCCGCCGGACCGAGAAGCGGCCCCCGTCGCGCTCCCGTCCGACGGTGTACGTGATCGGCTTGGTGGCGTCGCCGGGAGCGAGGAAATAGCTGTGCAGTGAGTGCGCCAGTCGCTCGTCGGGAACGGTGTGGGACGCGGCGCGCAGCGCCTGCGCGGTGAGCCGGCCTCCGTAGAGTCCGCGGGGATCGTCGGCCCCGGCCCTCGCCGCGACGAAGGTGTCGGGTCCGGTCGAGGTGAGGGTCAGGGCCTCGGCGACCGTTGCCGCCAGGGTGCCGGACGCGGCCACCGAGTGCGACCGCGCCGTCGAGGCGGCACTGTGTTCGGCCGTCACCGGAACCCCTGCGTGTGGACGCCGCTCGGGCGGGCGACGGCACCGGTCGGGGAGGCGGGTGCCGCGACGCATGTTCGGGAGTCACTCATACAGGTGCTTCCTTCTCTCGGTGGGTCGGATCAAACCTGGCGGCCGCTCGAAGCCCAGAACTCCTCGCGGAGAGTGCGTTTGAGCAGTTTCCCGGTCTCCGTCCGGGGCAGGGACATTCGGAACTCGACACTTCGAGGGCACTTGTATCCGGCAAGGCGGGTGCGGCACCAGGCGATCAGCTCGTCGGCCAGCTCATCCGTGGGTGCCGCGGGTGCGGCGAGCTGAACGAGCGCCTTGACCTGTTCGCCCCACTCCGGGTCCGGGACGCCGATCACCGCGGCGTCCGCCACGGCCGGGTGCGTGGAGAGGATGCCCTCGACCTCGGCGGGATAGATGTTCACGCCGCCGCTGATGATCATGTCCTTCGCACGGTCGCAGATGAACAGGTAGCCGTCCTCGTCGAGGTAGCCGACGTCGCCGATCGTGAAGGCCTTGCCCCGGTGGGCGGAGCGGGTCGCCACCGGGTCGCCGCGGTACTCGAAACTCGGTGTCCGCGGCTCGAGGTAGACGTTCCCGATCTCGCCGGCCGGTAGCTCGGTCCCGTCGTCGCCGAGGATGCGCACCGTCATCCCCGCCACCGCACGCCCGACGGTGCCCGGCTTCTCGAGCCAGCGGTGCGGTTTGGCGATGGTGGCGGCGCCCTCCATGCCGCCGTAGGTCTCCCAGATGACCGGGCCCCACCAATCGAGCATCTGCCGCTTCACGTCGAGAGGGCACGGAGCGGCGGAGTGCACGACCACCTTCAGGCTCGAGTGGTCGTACCCGGCGCGGATCTCGTCGGGGAGCCTCAGCAAGCGGACGAACTGGGTGGGCACCATGTACGCGGTCGTCACCCGGTACTCGTCGATCATCCGCAGCGTGGCCTCGGGATCGAACTTGCCCCCGATTGCCAGTGCCTGCCCGACATTCAGTGCGCCGAGGTAGAAGCTCTGGCAGCCACCGTGATTCATTCCGGTGGAGACCAGGTGGACGCCGTCGAAGGGGAGGAAGGTGAACGCGCGCCCGAAGGTGGACATCGCATTGGCCGCTGCCGACGGCTCCAGCGGCGGCAGCGGCCGGAGGATTGCCTTCGGCTTGCCGGTGGTTCCCGACGAGTAGATGATCGCGCCGCCCAGTGTGCGGTCCGCCGGCACGGTGTCCGGCTGTCCGGCGATCAGATCGTCGTACCGCACGAACCCCGGGATGTCTCCGCCGACGGCCACGGCCAGCCGGATGGTGGGGATGTCGTTCACACTGCCCATCCGGTCCGCGTAGTCCGGGTGCGCCGCGACGGCGGTCGCGCCGGAATGGGTCAGGATGTCGGTGAACTCGGTGTGCGAGAGCGCGGGGTTGAGCGCGAGGTACCGGATGCCGGTCTCCAGCGCGGCGAGCTGCCAGATGATCGGCTCCACACCGTTGGGCAGCGCGTACGCCACGATGTCTCCGGTGCCGATGCCGTGCGCCCGCAGCGCGTGGACCAGACGGTGCGCGGCCGCGGCGAGCTCGCCGAAGGACATGGTCTGCCCGCTGGGCGATGCCACGATCGCCGGTTGGTCCGGGTGATCCTCCGCGATCCACCAGAACCCGAGTCGCCGATCCCAGGGGTGTTCCACATGAGCCTCCGTCTCGATTCCTGCCGCGAGTTCCGAGCTTGTCCGGATCAGGTCTGTCGGTTGTCGGTGCACGAGTACCCGGCGACGCCGGATCACCGGTAGGTCGGGGGATCGTTCCGGCGCGGCGTCGCACGCCGCTCGGCCACCGGCGGGTTGCCGATGTGGGTGTACGCCATCCCGTTCTGCAGCGCGGTGCTGCGGGTCATGTCGAGCGACTCCCAGATCGCGCGCACCGTCCCCTGCACTGCCACGGGATTGCGCGCCGCGATCGACGCCGCGATTTCCCGCGCGCGGCTGCGCAACCGATCCCGCTCGACCACCTCGGTGACCAGGCCCAGCCGTAGCGCGGTGTCCGCGGTGATGCGTTCCTCGGTGCCCATGAGCGCCCACCGAAGGACGTCGCCCAGCGGGACTCCGCGGGCAAGCATTCCGATGGGTTCGAGGGCGGAGACGATGCCGCCGTTGGCGTGGGGGTCGAAGAACACCGCGTCGTCGGACGCCAGGATGATGTCCGACTCGTTGAGGAAGTACTGGGCGCCACCGGCGGCCATGCCGTGCACGGCCGTGACCACGGGCTTCCAGACCCGGTGATGGAGTTTGGGGGAGAGGGTCATGCCCGGGTCGAAGGTGTTCCACACGTTCGACTTGGCGAACCAGGACGCGGATTTGACGTCTGCGCCGGTGCAGAAGGCGCGGTCGCCGTTGGCCTGCAGCACCACCGCGTGGATCGAGTCGTCGTCGCGGATCGTCCGCCACGCCCACTCGATTTCGGCCGCCATCCGGTCGTCGACGGCGTTGAGGGCGTCCGGCCGGTCGAGTGTGATCGTGGCTACGTGGTCATCGGCCACCTCGAACTCGATCGTTGCCAGGTCCGAGGTGGTGATGTCGATGCTCACGAATGCCCTCCTGTAGTTGCGTGATGCGGTTCACTTCCCTGTGAGCCTGTGGTAGAAATCATACAAATCAGTTTACTGTTGGCGCGCGGAATCGGGATATCGACGCGAGCAGGGGGACACATGGAGAACCTTCGCCGGAGAACCAGCGGGTGCCGGTGGTCGTCCTGCGCGCCGCGCTCACGGTGGTCTCGAGCGGTCTGCGACCGTCCTGCCGGACACGAACGAAAGGTGCTTCGATGACGCGAACCGCGGCCGCTCCGATGTCCGTGACCAACCTGGCGGACCCGGTGATGTACTACAACCCGTACCCGCGTTACGCGTATCTGCGTGAGCACGAACCTGTTTCGCGGGTCAAGGCCCCGATGATGGTGCGTGGAACCGGCTACATGGTGACCCGCCACGCCGACGTACTCGCACTGCATTGCGACAGCCGGTTCTCCACCGACACGGCGAAGTACGGGGGCGCGTCCTGGCTCAACTGGATACTGCCTCAAACCCTCAAGCTGCTCGGCGAAACGATGGTGTTCAAGGACGATCCCGAACACAAGCGGCTCCGGACACTGGTGCACAAGGCGTTCACCCCGAAGCTGGTGGCCGGGATGGCCGAGCAGATCACCGAGATCGCGGACGAACTCGCCGACGAACTGGCCCGCAAGAAGGACATCGATCTGGTCGAGGACTTCGCGGTGCAACTTCCGCTGCGGGTCATCTCCGGCATGCTCGGCGTCGGCGATGCCGACCGTGAGCGCTTCCACCACCTCGTCGGCAAGGTGACCGAGGACTCCGGCACCGGCCCGATCGGGATGATCATGCGGATGCCGGCGGCGAACAAGCTGCTCGCCTTCATCCAGCACCTTGCCGACGACGCACGCGCCCACCCGGACGACGGGTTGATCTCAGCGATCGTGGAGGCGCGAGAGGACGGCGACCGGCTCACCGAACGCGAGGTTCTGGGCATGATCTTCCTCCTGCTGCTGGCAGGGCACGACACGACCTCGAACCTGATCGGCAGCAGCATGCTCGCGCTCGCCCGTCACCCCGAGCAACTGCAGTTGCTGCGCGAGGACGAGTCGTTGTGGCCCACCGCGATCGAGGAACTGCTCCGGTACACCACGCCGGTCGCGTGTGCGGCACCACGGATCGCCGTGGAGGACGTGGAATTCGCCGGCACCCGAATTCCACAGGGCAGCCAGGTGATCGGGATGATCATCTCCGCCAACCGGGACCGGGAATGCTACGACGACCCGGAGTCGCTGGACCTGACCCGCACCCCCAACAAGCACATGTCGTTCGCATTCGGGGCGCACTACTGCCTGGGGCACCACCTCGCGCGCCTGGAAGGCCGCATCGCGCTGCAGACGCTGCTGAACCGGTTCGACCGGCTCGAGGTGACCGCCGCCGACACCGACCTGCGATACAAGGCGACACTGTCGCTGCGCGGGCTGAAAGCCCTACCCATGCGGGTCGGCTGAGTCCGTGGGCCGGGCATGACGAGGGGGAAGGAATGACGGTGGAAATGCAGGGCCTGCCCGCGGAATTACGCGCGTGGCTGCTGTCCGTTACCGGCGCGGACGAGATCACCGCGAAGCAGGTCCCCGGTGGCGCCAGCAGGCAGGCGTGGTTCGTGGACGCCCACGGGGTGCCCGACGGTGCCCTGTTCCTCCGCTACGATCCGCGACCACCGCAGCCCGACAGCGCGTTCCATCCGCTACAGGTGGAAGCGGAGATCATGCGTGCGCTGTCGGACGCCGGTGCGTGCGTGCCCGCCGTGGTCGCCGTGCACCCGACCCTGCAGGCGGTTCTCCTCCGGAGGATCGACGGGGAGACCTGGTTCTATCTGATCGGTGACCCCGACGAGCAGGTGGCAGTGGCGCGAGATTTCATCCGTCATCTCGCAGCGATCCACCGGATCGATCCCCGGAATCTGGTGATCGACTCGCTCGGGCCGGTTCGATCGGTCCGCGAGCACCTCGCCGACGAACTCGCCGGGATCCGGCGGCGCATGGCTCGCAAGAAGGGCCCGATGCCGCTGCTGTCGTTCTGTGTCGACTGGCTCGAACGCAACATGCCCGACGACGACGGCCCGGTGGTGCTGGTGCAGGGTGACACCGGTCCCGGCAACTTCATGTACCGCGACGGCCGAGTCACCGCGATCGTGGACTGGGAACTCGCCCACTTCGGTGACCCGATGGACGACATCGCGTGGCTGTCGCTGCGGGCCGCGCAGGACCCGTTCACCAGCTTCCCGGATCGGCTCGCGGAGTACGAGGCGCTGTCCGGCCACCGGATCGACGAACCGAAGATCTGGTACTACCGGCTGCTGGCGGAGGCGAAGCTCGCGACCTTCCACGACGGCGCCGACGACCGTCGAGGTTCCGTCGCGGTGGGTTCCCCGGACGCGGGCAACAGCCTGATCTACGGGATGCTGCACCGGCGCCTGCTCATCGAGGCGCTCGGTCACGCGGTGGGAATCGACATGGAGCGTACCGAGTTCCATCCGGAACCGGACGGTCCCGGCAACGGCCACGTCTTCGACGCCACCTTGGCGGTGCTGCGCGCGGCGGCCGGACAGGCCGGTGACCCGCTGGCCGCCCGCTGGACCAAGGGTGCGGCGCGGCTGGTCAAGTACCTGAAGGAATGCGACCGGGTCGGTGGGGTGCTGGACCGCGACGAGATCGCGGAACTGACGAAGTTGCTCGGCGAAATGCCGGCCTCCGTCGAGGATGGGCGTGCTGCTCTGGCCCGGCGGACGATCGACGGGGAAATCCCGGTCCTGGACTACGTCGCCCAGATGTGGAAGGGCGTCCAACGGGACGACTACCTGATGCGGACCGCGTCCGGCGCCCTCTACGACCGCACCTGGCCACCCATCACCCACGGGACCGGACCCGTCGACAACGGGGAGCCGATCCCGACCCGCGATCCGTCGGTGGGCTAGTGACCACCGGGGGTCGAGGGCGCGAACACGGGCACGTACACCCGGTCCTTGTCCTCATGCGTCCCCGCGACCTCCTCGAACGCGACGGTCACCGGCATGCCGATCTCCACGGACTCCGGCGGACACCCGACGATGCCGGCGGGGATACGAAGCCCGGCCTGGTCGTCGAGTTCGACGAGGGCGATCACGTACGGGACCGCCACCTCGGGGTGAAACCGTTGGACGTTGACGGTGAACGTGTAGACCACCCCGGCGCCGGACGTGTCGCGAATCCCCGCCGGCTCGTTGCAGTCCGGGCAGGTGGCCGCCGGCGGAAAGAACCAGCGCGCACAGCTCTCGCAGAACGGCAGGCGCAGAACGGAATCGGCGCCGCCGGTCCAGAAGGGCCGGTCGACGGAGGTGGGCGTCGGAACATACGGGCGGACCTGCGGGGTCGAGAGCTCCTGCATCGCTTCACAGTATCCGCGACCCCCACCCGGCCGCATCCGAACGGAGGCTCCGATGCACTTTCCTGAGCAGAACGCGATCATCTCGGGGATCGGCATCTCCGACATCGGAAGGAAAACGGGCACACCGGGACTCGATCTCACCGTGCAGAGTGCATCGGCGGCGGTCGCGGATGCAGGCCTGACGCCCGCGGACATCGACACGGTCCTGACACTGGGGGACACTCCGGCGGCCGAGGCTGCCCGCGCTCTGGGCATCGAATCGCCGGACCTTCCGGCACTGGACGGTGATGCGGGGCTGCTCGCCCCGGTGCAGCAGGCCGCGGTCGCGGTCGGGGAGCGCCGGGCCCGGCACGTCCTCGTCTATCGGACCGTGCAGATGATGGGAGGCACGGTCGATCGACCGCGCCGGTCCGGTGGCGGGAAGGGCGGTGGGCGGCCCCGTCGTGGTCCGGGCCCGGCCATGGGCGATGTGTCGTACCTGTTGGCGGCCAACGCGTTCTCCGCGGCCAATTGGCTGGCGCTCCACTGCCGTCGGCACATGCACGAGTACGGCACGACCCGAGAGCATCTGGGATGGGTCGCGATCAACGCGCGCCGCAACGCGGCACTCAATCCGTCGGCGGTGTTCCGGGACGAGATCACGATGGCCGATTATCTCGCGGCCCGGCCGGTCTCGACGCCGTTCGGGCTGCTCGACTGCGATGTGCCCGTCGACGGGTCGATCGCGGTGGTCGTCTCCCACCGCGATCACGCCGCCGGCATGCCGCACCCACCGGTCCGCATCGCAGCGATCGGCGGGGCCGCCGGAACCGGGGGATGGACCCAGCGGCCCGACTATCCCCGGATGGCCGCCACGGATGCCGCGGCGCGGCTGTGGAGCCGGACCGAACTAACCCGGGCCGACGTCGACATCGCGGAACTGTACGACGGATTCACGTTTCTCACGATCACCTGGCTCGAAGCGCTGGGGCTGTGCCCGGAGGGCGGCGGTGGCGACTTCGTGGACGGAGGTACCCGCATCGCGCGCGACGGATCGCTACCGCTCAACACCTACGGGGGTCAGCTGTCCGCCGGGCGGATGCACGGCTACTGGGTGCTGCACGAGGCGTGTGCTCAACTGCGCGGCACGGCGGGGGACCGGCAGGTGCCCCGTCCACCCGAGGTGGCGGCGGTGTCCGTCGGGGGAGGACCGATCGCCGGATGCATGCTCCTCACGCGGTGACCGGCGGTCGAAGTCGAATGTCCTTCGGTAACACCACTTATGGTGGTTGGTGTACCGAAACTTCGGTACGCCGACCGTCATCTCTGTGCTCTGGACGAGTGCCTTCTGCGGGAGCCGGATCAGAGTGGAGTCGATTCGGCCAAAGTGCGGAACATGGCCGAAGCAATACAGTAAATTGGGTTATATGAATGACTCGACGGTCCGCACAGGCGTGGGGGATCGCGCGGATCGCTGATCGGATGTCTGTTCGTCGCAACCGGACGGGGTTGAGGTGACTGAAGACGAGATTCCAGGCGGGGCAGGGGATCACGTGGACACGACAGGGGGTGCGGTCGACGAGATCACCGACTGGTCGAGGGGATACCTCGACCGGCATCTCGGCCGGTCGCTCGTTACCGTCGGGGAACAGATCAAGCTGGGTATCGAGGCGATGCGGTATCTCGTCGTGGACCTCGTGCGTGGCCGGTTCCCCTTCGAGTACTTCGTCCGCGAAGCGGTGTTCATGGCGAAAACCGCGCTGTTGCCGAGCTTCTTCGTCGCCATCCCGATCGGCGTCACCCTGTCGATTCAGTTCGGATTGCTCGCCGGGCAGGTGGGTGCCACCTCCCTCGCCGGTGCCGCGAGCGGTCTCGCCGTGATCCGGCAGGGCGCGCCGCTGGTGACCGCGTTGATGATGGCCGCCACCGTCGGTGCCGCGATCTGCGCCGATCTGGGATCTCGGACCATCCGCGAGGAGGTCGACGCGATGAAGGTGATGGGTGTCTCGCCCGTCCGGCGGCTGGTGGTCCCGCGCCTGGCGGCCGCGGTCGTCGTGGGCACCGCGCTCACCGGAACGATCACCTTCATCGGCTTCCTCGCCGGTTACCTGTTCAACGTCTACGTCCAGGACGGTGCGCCGGGCAGTTTCGTCGCCACGTTCGCGTCGTTCGCCACCGTCGGCGACCTGGTGCTGACGATGGTCAAGGCGATCGTGTTCGGTGCGATCGTGGCGACCGTCGCATGCCAGAAGGGACTGTCGACCCACGGTGGTCCGGCGGGGGTCGCGAACTCGGTGAACTCCACCGTGGTCGGGTCGATCATGTTGCTGATGGTCGTCAACGTGCTGTTCACCCAGCTCTACGTCATCGCGTTCCCGAGGGCGTCGTTCTGATGGCATCGCCGTCGGCCTACCACCCCCCGGGCGTGCGCCCGCTCGCGGTTGCGTACGGGGCGATCACGCGACCGATCCGGATGATCGGGCACCTGTTGTCGTTCTTCTGCCGCGCCGTGGCAGGTCTGCCTGCGATGCTCCGGCACTACCACCGCGAGTTCCTGCGCCTGCTGTCCGACGTGACCTGGGGGAACGGGTCCCTGGTGGTCGGCGGTGGCACGGCCGGCGTCATCCTGGTGCTCGGTGCCAGCGCCGGGGCGATCGTCGGGATCGAGGGTTACAACGCGCTGCGCCTGCTCGGTCTCGGCCAGGCGACCGGGCTCGTCTCCGCCACCGCGGCGACCCGCGAACTCGCACCGATCATGGCGGCGCTGGCCTTCGCGGCGCAGGCCGGCTGTCGGTTCACGGCCCAGCTCGGTGCCATGCGCATCTCGGAGGAGATCGACGCCATGGAATCGCTGGCCATCAGACCGATTCCGTACCTCGTCACCACGCGTCTGCTGGCGTCGATGATCGCCGTCATCCCGCTGTTCGTGTGCTGCCTGGTGCTCACCTACGTCGTCGTGCAGCTGGTCGTCGCGCTCGCCGGCGGCGTGTCCATCGGCACCTACCAGCACTACTTTCACCTGGTCATGGCCGGACCGGACATCGTGTATTCGGTGATCAAGGTGGTGGTGTTCGTGACCATCACCTCCACGATCCAGTGCTATTACGGCTATTACGCCCGGGGTGGCCCGCAGGGCGTCGGGGTGGCCGTGGGACGTGCGATGCGCTCCGGGATCAGCGTGATGATCATCGTCAATCTGCTTCTCACGCTGGCCTTCTGGGGAGTCTCGGCCGGTTCGAAGCTGGGGGGCTGAGGATGCGGACGATCTCGCTGGAATCCGAGGCCGGTGCGCCGACCGACCGCATTCTGCTGATCCGCGGTCTCGTCGGTCTCGTCGTCATCGCGGCGGTCGTCGCCGTCCTGCTGCTGCGCTCGACGGGGTCGCTCGACGACCGGGTAGCCGTCACCGCACTGCTTCCCGACGTCGGAGACGGTATCCCCGCGAAATCGGACGTGAAGTTCCGTGGTCTCGTCGTCGGTATCGTCACCGGCGTCGAACCGGGCCGCGACGGCCGGCCGAACGAGGTGTCGATTCTGCTCGAACCCCATGATGCGCAGGGCATTCCCGACACCGTGACCGCGCGGGTGGTCCCGAGCAACGTGTTCGCGGTTTCGTCGGTCCAGCTGGTCGACAACGGTGCCGGGGCCCCGCTCACCGACGGTGCGGTGATCCCCGCCGACACGAGCCGGCCGACCGTCGAACTGCAGACGGCCCTGACGAAGATGCGGGACATCGTCGCGGCGGTCGGGCGGGACCGCCGCGACGCCACCGTCGGCGTGCTGACCGCGCTCGCATCGGCGACCGAGAACCGCGGGCAGGAGATCCGCGACGCCGGGGGGCAACTCGTCGACATGACCACCGCGCTCAATGCCGCCGTCGACGACGGTTCGGACCGGTCCCAGCTGGTCGACCTGGCCACCGCGCTGCGGGGACTCCAGGAATCCGCACCCGAACTGCTCGACGCCGTCCATCACTCGGCCGTGCCGATGCTGACCGTCGCCGAGAAACAGGCCGCACTCACCGACCTGCTCGCAGCCGGCCAGTACACGATGGGAACCACCGAACGGGCACTCGGCAACAATGCCGACCGGATGATCACCATCACCGGTCAGCTGGCCCCGGTGCTGGACCTGCTCGCCGCGGGCGGCGCGGCCTTCCCCGGGATCGCCACCGACATCGCGGTCGTATCGCGCCGGTTCTCGACCGAATTCTGGGACCCTGCCCGCCAGCGCGGCACCGGACACTTCGTGTGGACGCTGACGCCGCACAAGGTCTTCGGCCCCGCGGACTGCCCCCGCTACGGCGACCTCGCCGGTCCGTCGTGCACGTGGCCGGCACCGGCCGGCAGTGCGCAGCCGGTGCTGCCGGCGAGCCTGGACCCGCGCAACTTCCGGCCACCCGCGGCTCTGTCGGGCGGCAACGTCGGCCCGGTCGGCGGCCCCGCCGAGATGGAGGCCCTGCGGGAACTGCTCGGTGAACAGGCGACCACGGCGGCCTCGCTGATTCTCGGACCTCTGCTGCGCGGGATGAACGTGAGCGTGGACACCGTCCCCGTGCCGGCGGGAGCCGGGGATCCGGTCCCTGTCGCGGAGGGAGGACGATGAGCTACCGGCGCTCGATCATCTGGCTCTCGCTGTTCCTGGTGGCCTCCGTCGTCCTCACCTGGACGATCCTGAACACGTTGCGCCGCGGGATGAGCGGCTCGACCCACACCTACTCCGCCGTGTTCACGGATGTATCCGGGTTGCGTTCCGGCGACGACGTCCGGGTCGCCGGGGTCCGCGTCGGCCGCGTCGACTCGATCGATCTCGACGGCAATCTCGCCCGAGTACGTTTCCAGGTGGACCGTGACCACACGCTCAGCGGCGACACCCGGGCCGCGGTGACCTATCAGAACCTCATCGGCCAGCGCTATCTGGCGCTGTCGCTCGGCGACTTCGGCACGCCGACGCCGCTGGAACCGGGCGCCGAGATCCCCGTCGACCACACCGAACCGTCCTTCGACATCTCACTGTTGCTCAACGGATTCGAACCGCTGTTCAGCGTCCTCGATCCGGACAGCGTCAACGACCTCTCCGAAGCGCTCGTCGGTGCCCTCGGCGGCGACGCGGGATCGATCACGCGGCTGCTCGCGCAGACCTCGGCCCTCGCCGAGTCGATCGCCGGCCCGGACGAGGTTCTCGGGGATCTGATCACCCAACTCGGGACCGCGCTGACCGGGCTGTCCCGGCAGTCCGGAGATCTTCAGGACGTTATCACCCGCTCCCAGGTGATCTTCACCGAGCTCGCGTCCCGCAGGAGCGACCTGGTCACGTCCGCGGAGACCATCACTCGGGTCGGGAACCGGGTCGCCGAGATCGCCGCGGCCACCCGGCCCGAGGTCACCGAGTTCCTGGACCGGGAGCCGGGGTTCTCCTCCCATTTCAACGCGGGGAAGGAAGACTTCGAATACCTGGGCGCCAACGCGCCGTTGCTGCTCAAGGGCCTCGCCCGGATCAGTCAGGAGGGCAGCTTCCTCGGCGCCTACGTGTGCGATCTCAACCCACTCGGGTTCGCTCCGTTCCTGGTGCCGTTGGTTCCGCAGGTGGTCGCCGACTCCACGCCGGGCGGCAAGGCCCAGTACTCGCCGATCTGTCAGCCATGAGGACGGGGGTGCACACGATGACGAGGAAACCGGTCGAGGAGTGGGATTCGCTGCGGCTCGGAATCGCCGGGGTCGTCGCCCTCGTCGTGGTCGTCCTGGCGATCGTCGGGGTCAGTTCAATCGATCCCGGACGCCGTGAGATCGTGGCCGAGTTCGCGCAGGCCGCCGAGATCCGTGTGGGCGACCAGGTGACCGTGGCGGGCGTCGCGGTCGGAGAGGTCACCGGCGCCGAACTCGCCGGTGACCGGGTGAACGTGACGATGAAGATCGACCGGGACGTCGCGCTCGGTGCCGACACGCGGGCGTCGATCAAACTCACCACGCTGCTCGGCTCGCGCTACGTCGCGCTCACGCCGGGAGGGTCCGGCACCTTCGAGGACCGGCGAATTCCACTGGACCACACCGAAGTTCCCTACGATCTGCAGGAGACGATCGAAGGGGCGACCAGCACCTTCGAGCAGGTCGACGCCGCGGAGGTCGCCGACGCGATGACCACACTGACCGGCCAGCTGGAGGGGGCACCCGAGGTGGTGCCCCAGGCGATCGCCAACGCCGGCACCCTCGCGGAGATCGTCGCCGCCCGGCGCACGCAGATCGGCGACCTGATCAGCGGCACCGAGCGGATCACGTCGGTGATCCGGACGCAGCAGTCGAACATCGGGTCCCTGATGGTGCAGGGCCGCGATCTTATGTCGGAACTCGACCGGCGCCGGGAGTCGGTGATCGGCATGTTCGCCGCGACGACCACCCTGATCGACGAGCTGCACCGGACCGTCGTCGACGACAGCCCCGAGATCCAGGAACTGATGGCCGAACTCGACAGCATGCTCGGATCGCTGGCCCGGCACGACGACCTGCTCCGCAACATCCTGGAGGTGGCGCCCCTGCCGGTGCGCAATTTCACCAACGCATCGGGGTCCGGAAACTACGTCGACTTCACCGGGCCGGCCGGCGTCCTGGTCGACTCCTGGATGTGCGCGCTGAGCGGGCGCGCCGAAGAACTCGCAGCGAACCCGTACTTCCAGGAATGCCGATGAACCGCCGGCGGATCGGGTTCACGGCGGCGCTGATGCTCGTGCTCGTCGTGGTTGCGGCGGCGGCCGCGTGGCCGGGCGAAAAGCAGCGCACCATCGTCGCCCAGTTCGCGAGCGGCGCAGGACTGTACGAGGGCAACAAGGTGACCGTGCTCGGAATCACCGTCGGCCGGATCGTCACCATCGAGCCGCGCGGCACCGCGGTCGATATCACGATGGAGGTCGATCCGGAGGTCCCCGTCCCGGTCGACGTGCAGGCGGTCGCGGTGTCCTCGTCCGTGTTGACCGATCGGCACATCGAACTATCGCCCGCCTACACCGGCGGTCCGGTGTTGTCGGACAACGCTTTCCTGCCGTTGGACCGCACCCGAACACCGATCGAGTTCGACCGGCTGCTGTCGATGGTGGACACCCTGTCGCGGGAACTGGGCAGCGACGACGGCGGCGACGGCCCGGTCGGGGGGATGCTCGCGGTCACCGCCGATTCGCTGGAGGGGAACGGTCCGGCGATGCGCGAGGCCCTCAGCCGATTATCGGACGCGCTCCGGACGGGGGAGGACCCGAGCGCCACGCGGGACTCGATCGTCACCCTCGTCGACAACCTGAACGCGCTCACCCAGGCGGCCGCCGACAACGATGCCACGATCCGGGAATTCGGCGGGAGCCTGCGTCGGCTCAGTGACATGCTCGCCGACGAGGCCCTCGGTCAGGGCGACACCGGTTCCAAACTGAACGAAATCCTCATCCGGACAGAGGAAATGCTGGAACAGAACCGAATTCCCATTCAGGGCACGGTCGCCAGCACCGAGACCCTCACTCGGGCGATGAGCGACTACGAGCGGGAGATGTCGGAGTTCCTGAACGTGGCCCCGTTGCTGCTCGACAACGCGTACAACGCGATCGACCGCACCAACGGAGTGGTCCGCGTGCACACCTTCGCCGACCGGATTCTGTTCGACCACCAGATGCTCAAGGAGGTCTGCAATCTCGCCGGACTTCAGGAATTGGGGTGCGCGACCGGCAAACCGCAGGACTTCGGACCCGACTTCGGTATCACCGCGATGCTGGCGACCGTGGCGGGGGTGGTCCCGTGAGGACGGTTCGACGCTCGGCTGGGCGGTCACGGGTGCCTGCGGCACGGCAGTCACGGCTGTCGCCGATCGCGGTGGCCGTCGTCTGTGTGCTCTGCTGGGCGCTCGCCGGCTGCTCGGTGGGGCTCGGCCAGCTCCCGCTGCCCGCGCCCGGGACAGGGGGCGACGGCTTCGTCGTCACCGCGATCTTCCGGAACGCGCTGAACCTGCCGGCGAAGGCGAAGGTCCGGGTGAAGGGCGCCGACGTCGGATTCGTGCTGGACATGGAGGTCCGTGACTACCTGGCGGTGGTGCGGATGCAACTCCGGGACGGAACCCTGCTACCCCAGGGCACGCGGGCAGAATTGCGTTCCGCGACACCGCTCGGAGACGTCTTCGTCGCGCTGGAACCGCCCGCCGACCCCGGGGGTGCGGTGTTGCAGGACGGCGACACCATCCCGGTGGAGTCGACGTCCGCGGGCGCGACGGTCGAGGAGGTGCTTTCGACGGCGGCGATGCTGGTCAACGGCGGTGCCATCCGGAATCTGACGAAACTCGTCAACGGTCTCGGTGAATCGGTCGGTGACGGCGGCGACGAACTGGGTGCGCTGGTCCGCGAGTCCACCACGCTGGTCGCGTCGCTGTCGGCGCGGACGTCGGAGATCGAAGCGGTGCTGGGTTCGGCGAACGCCCTCGCCGACACCGTCGTGGAGCGGCAGCAGAGTATCGACTCCGCGCTCGCCGCAGCCGGACCGGCCCTCGGGGTGGTCGCCGACAACACCCAGGCGATTCTCGGCACGGTCGACCAGCTCACCCGGATCACCCAGCAATTGGAGCGGTTCCCGTCGATCAACGGGACAGGTGCGGGTGGGATGGTGCAGGACATCAACCGGATCGCCGGATGGCTGAACGCGGCGGCGACGGCGCCGGGCGCCAGCATCGAGGACGTCAACCGGATCCTCGGCCCGATCATCAAGCTCACCAGCGGCACCTCCGGTCATGTCGACGTGTCGATTTCGCAGTTCGCGCTCGGCGCGTTCGACGACCCGAACTACCACGCAGACCCGGGATCGAGGCTCCCGGACGCGGGGGACTGGGAGCGTTTCGCCGGGTCGCTCGCGGTGACGATGTTCCGCCTCCAGCAACGGCTCGAGGGTCCGCGATGAGCACGCAGGGCGACATCGTCGAGGCCTCGGCGCGGGGGCTGCTCTCCGGGGTGCGGTGGGGCCGGCGACACCGGACCGCGCTGTCGGTCCTGGCTCTGGTCGCGTTGCTCGTCGGTGGCGTCGCCTACCTGTTCCTGAATACGTTGGAGCTCAACCCGGCGAGGGCGACGATCCGGGTGGACGTCCGGCTCGCGCAGTCCGGTGGTCTGCTGCCGGGTCAGGACGTGACGTTGCGCGGGGTGGCGGTCGGCCGGGTCGAGTCGGTGGATATCGACGGCACGGGCGTCCGGGCGGTCGCGGTGATCGACGCCGCCGTGCCGATCCCGGCGACCGGGCAGGTGCGGGTGTCCAGCCTGTCCCCGGCGGGCGAACAGTTCCTGGATTTCCAGCCCACCACCGACGACGGCCCCTACCTCACCGACGGTTCCGTCGTCGACGAATCGAACACGTCGACCCCCGTCCCGATGGCGACGATGCTCGAGAACATGGAGCCGATGCTGGCGCAGATCGACCCCGACGATCTGGCCGTGATCACGAAAGAACTCGGGACCGGTCCCGAGGGAGTCCACAAACTGCGCGACATCGTGCACGGCGGAACGTTCCTGGTGTCCACGCTGCACGCGGTGCTGCCGCAGACCCTGGGAATCCTGCAGACCGACAAGGTCGTTCTGGCCACCCTGTCCGAGACGGCACCCGGCCTGGCCGCGACCGCGGCGAATCTCGACGGCACCCTGCGCGGGGTCAGCGCCATGGACGGCGGCCTGCGGCAGCTGCTGGAGCAGACCCCGGCGACCGTGCGCAGCATCGACGCCCTGTTCGCCGACAACTCGCCGACCATGGTGCAACTGCTGGGCAACCTGGTCACCGTGACGCAGATGGTGAACGTGCGCCTGCCGGCGTTGCAGGAGTTCATTTTCCCGCAGCAGCGCGACGGGTCGACACTCCAGTCGATCGGGACCGTCTTCCGGGACGGCGGAATCTGGGGCGCGGTCGACGTCTACCCGAGGGTGCCGTGCGACTATCCGCTGCCCCGGTCGGCGCCCTCGCGCCCGGACTTCCCCGAGCCGTTCCTCAATACGCACTGCCCCGATCCGCAGTTGCTTCCCCGCGGCGCGGCGGCGGCACCGCGGCCCCCGGGAGACGACACCGACAAGCCGGCGCCGGGCAGCGATCCGCTGGGCCGCACCAGCCCGACTCCGCAGGGCCCGCAAACCCTGCCGACCCCGTACGCGGGGCCGCCGATCCACTTCAACTGAACCCGACCTGGAGGTAACCGTGAGCAGCGTGAAGGATCCCCTGCTGGAGGACGACCCGGACACCGTGACGGCCGCGGCCGAGCGATCCGAGCCGGGGAAAGCCGTTGTCTCCGAACCGGACACCGCGACACCCGCCCCGGGGACAACGACACACCCCATCCGCAGGGTACTCGCCGGTGTACTCGCCGCCGCGGTGTGTGCCGGAGCGGGGTTCGCCGGTTGGCGCATGTACTCCGACGCGGCGGTGGACCGCGCCGCATCGGAGGCGCTCGAGACCGCGAGGAACTACGCCGTCACCCTCACCAGCATCCAGGCCGGTGACATCGACCGGAACTTCTCCGACGTCCTCGCCGGGGCGACCGGGGAGTTCCGCGACATGTACTCGAGGTCCAGCAGCCAGCTCAAGCAGATGCTGGTGGACAACAACGCCAGCAGCACGGGCACGGTGGTGGACGCCGCGGTGCGGTCGGCGACCGCCGACGAGGCGGTGGTGCTGCTCTTCGTCGACCAGACGATCACCAACACCGCCACCCCGGAACCGCGGGTCGATCGCAGCCGCGTGGTGATGACGCTCGACAATGTGGACGGACGCTGGCTGGTGAGCAGGGTCGACCTGCTCTGATCGCGCGGCCGGGCGCGATCACGCTCCGGGTAATGCCCGGAAACCGCTGTTGCTGATGACGATCCGCGCGGGGCCGTCGATTGTTCCAGCTCGTACAGCGCTTCGTCGAGATGGGGTCGACATCAGGATCATCCGCTCCTCCCACGCCGCCGGCCCGGCCGGGATGTCGCCGGCGCAGCGGCGGCAGTCGTGGCGCAGTTGCTGCTCATGGATCGCGAACCGGACGGGCGGATCGAGCGGTACGTTGCGGTAGGTGACGGTTCTATCCGGCGCTGTGGACGAGCATGTTGTACTCCTCGTCGGAGATGACGCCCACGAAATTCGCATGTCCGAGCCAGAACAGGCTGTCGTCGTCGTAGACGGGGACGTCTGCTTGGCCGCTTGACTTCTCGACTCGGGGGAAGGACTTGGCCCTCAACTCTGCCGCGACGTTGTCCAGGCTGATCTCGTTGTTCGCGAGTTGCTGCATCAGTTGCTTGGTAGTGGTCATCGGGCGTGCTCTCTATCTTTGCTCGTGGGGTGAAGGGGAGGAGCTGGTCTACTCCGTCCTTTCCCGGCGGGGCCGACCCCGATCTTGCCGACCCTATGGGCGCGGAATCGCCACCCGCATCAACGATCACGGACCGTCTACAGCCAGGGCTGGCCGCATGTCGGCAGCTCACCTCGCTGCCGTGGATCTGTGGCTCGTCGGACGTGACCGGAGTCAGGGGGCCCGGAGGCTAGTTGGTGACGGCCGCTGCGCTGGGCGACTTCTTCGACTGCGGGGTTGTGCCCTCGGCCTGCCGGGCCTCGAGCAGGCGGCTGGCCTGGTCGAGAATGCAGTCGAGACCGTACTCGAAGTTCCGGTCGTTGGGCGCCCCGCTCTGGATTCCCTTCGCATTCGCCTCGGCGAGCAGCGGAGTGGTTTCGCTCGAGATCGGAAGGAGCTCGTAGTACGCACCCGACGGAGCTTCGGACTGCCGGTTCTTCTCCTGCAGGCGCTGCAGCACGATCATGCCGTGGACGTGCAACTGCACCGCCGAGTAGACGTCGACCGCGTCCTCGAGCGTGAACCCCGACTCGACGAGATTCGCGATGACGCTCTCGGTCTGCTTCGCGCCGAGCTGGGCGGCCTTGGGGCTCAACGCGGATCGGATCAGGATGAGGTCGCACAGAATCGGGTTCTTCACGAACGTCTCCCGAACGGTCCGTGCGTGGTTGCGCAAGGTGTCGCGCCAGTTCGCGGCCTCGACGAACGGCATCGAGTAGGCGTACTCGCGCAGTGCCCGGTCGGCCATCGCGCTGAGCAGGTCGTCCTTCTTGCGGAAGTACCAGTAGATGCTGGTGACACCGACATCCAGGTGCTTGCCGAGCATCGGCATGCTCAGGTTGTCGATCGAGACTTCCTCCGCGAGTTCGAACGCGCCGTCGAGAATGTCGTCAGGGTTGAGTGAACCCCGTTCGCGCCGTGGCCGTTTCGCCATGTCACACTCCCAACTCTGTCGTGTCGCACCGGAGTGCCACCCGTCCGCCGGACCGGCTCGATGCCGCCGACCCACCCGTACATGCCACCGTAAATGATACCGACGGGGGCACGGTCGGCCCGGTGACGGCCTATCCCGATATCCTTACCGATAGCAATACAGTAACATTGTCGGTATTTGTGCGGGGTGGACGAGAGGCGGCACGTCGTGGATCTCGGACTAGCGGACGCGGCAGCGGTGGTCGTCGGTGGCAGCCGCGGGATGGGCCTGGCCACCGCTCGATGTCTTGCCGAGGAAGGGGCGCGCGTCGCCGTCGTCGGCCGATCGGAGGCCGCCGTCACCGCTGCCGCACAGGAGTTGACCGAGCGCGGTAGTCCGGAGGCGTTCGGCCTGGTCGCCGACGTTCGCGATGCCGCGCGTGTCGCATCGGTGTTCGCGGAACTGGATCGACGATGGAACGGCGAACTCAACGTGCTGGTCAACGCGGTCGGACCGAACGTGCAGGGCAGTTTCGAGATGCTGACCGACGACCAGTGGCACGAGGCGGTCGACGACGGTGTGCTGTCGATGGTCCGCTGCGCCCGCGCCGCCCTGCCGATGCTGCGGCGCGCCGAGTGGGGCCGGATCGTGAACTTCTCCGCGCAGTCGACGCAGCGGCAGAGTGTTTCGCTCGCGGCCTACACGGCGGCCAAGGCGATGGTGACCAGCGCGTCGAAGAACCTGTCGCTGTTGCTCGCCCGCGACGAGATTCTCGTCAATGTCGTCTCACCCGGAGCGGTGGTCACCCCGGCTCTGGTCGACTGGGCCGCGTCGGTGGGTGTCGAGTCGGAGGATCCCTACCGGTTGATGGAACTCATCGACACCGAATACGGCCACGCCGCGCAACTTCCGCGCGCCGGTAGGCCCGAGGAGATCGGTGCCGTCGTCGCGTTTCTGGCCTCGCGGCGCAATTCGTACATGACCGGGGCGAACGTGAACGTCGACGGCGGCTCGGATTTCACCTGAGCCGAACCGCCGCCCGACGTTCCGGGGGACCGATCGAGATGGCCGTCAGCGCAGGGAGATCGGCATCCGCTTGATGCCGTGCACGAAATCGCTGTGCACGTACTCGGGTTCGCCGACGGTGATGTCCGGCAGCCGCGTCAGCAGTTCGTGGAACAGATGCCGCAGTTCCATCTTCGCGAGCTGCCGGCCCAGGCACGAGTGCGGACCCGGCGCGCCGAAGCCGACGTGCGGATTCGGGATTCGGGTGATGTCGAACTCGTGGGGTCGGTCGAACACCGACTCGTCGCGGTTGCCGGAACAGTAGAACAGCACGAGTTTCTCGCCGGCTCCGATCTTCGTGCCCGCGACCTCGGTGTCCTCCGTCGCGTGCCGGGCGAAGTGGATGACCGGAGTCGACCAGCGCACGAACTCTTCGACGGCACCGTCGATACGGGCATCGAAATCCGCGAGCAGCCAGTCCCGCTGCTCGCGGTGCGCGACGAGCGCGGCGAGGGCGTGACTGCTCGCCTGCTTGGTGGTGTCGTTGCCCGCGGAACCGAGCAACACCATGAACGCGCCGATCTCCTCGTCGCTCAGGCGGTGGCCGTCGACCTCGGCGTTCACGATGTTGGTCATCAGATCGTCGCGGGGATCCTCGCGACGCGCACCCGCCAGTTCGGTGCCGGCGCCGGCGAGGATGCCGAGCTGGGCCATCAGGTGCGGCGCGCGTTCCTCCAGGGAGGAATACTCCTCGTCGCTGGCCCCGAACAGGCTCTCCACCGCATCGGCGATCTTCTCGCGATCTTCGGGAGCGACGCCGATCATGTCGGAGATCGTGCGCATCGGCATCCTGCGTGAGTACTCCGCAGCGAAATCCACCGTGCCGTTCGCCGCCAGATCGGCAACCAGATCGTCGACGATCTCCCGGGCACTGGTTCGGATCTGGTCCTCGATCAACCGGATCTGTCTCGGGGTGAAGGCCATGTTGATCAGACGGCGGTACCGGGTGTGCTCGGGCGGATCCATGGCGAGGAAGAAGGTCATCGCCCGCTGGATCTCGGCCGGCATCGGGTCCATGCTCACACCCTGGCTTGAGCAGAACAATTCGTGATTGCGGCTGACGTACTGGATGTCGCTGTGGCGCGTGACCGCCCAGAATCCGGTCTCCGCGTGCGGGAAGATCGACGGGGTAGGTGGGTGCCAGCTCAAGCCCTCCTCGGCGCGCAGTGCCGCGAACGTGTCGTCCCGGGTGCGGAAGTCGTTCTTCCAGAACTCGGGCGCCGAGATGTCGAGCCGATGAAAGGGGCGCGGCGAGGGGGTGCCGTCGACGGTCATCGGGCCCCGTCCTGCGAACCGTTGGAAAGTGCTGCATCGGTGCGTAATTCGATGTAGTGTCGGCCGGTCACAGCATCCCCCTGTATTCGGACTTCCAGACGAGTGTTCGGTATTACAGTTGATGTTACGGGATCGATATCCGCCGACGGGTCGAAGTTCGTGCGGTCGGCGTCGAGCCTGCCGATCAGACTCGACCGGAAGGCTGAGCGAATGAGCACCGGCACCGCCGACAATCCCACCGGCCTCCACCCGGCACCGGACCTCACCACGCTGCTCGACGAGCAGCGTCGGGCGTTCCTGGCGGAAGGTCCACCCACCGCGGCGGTTCGGCGGGACCGGATCGACCGGCTCGTCGCGATGGTTCTGGACAACCGCGACGCCTACGTCGACGCGCTGTCCACCGACTTCGGGACGCGTGCGCGCACCGGGACACTGTTCACCGAGATCATGGGCATGCTCTCGGTGATCGAACACACCCGCGCCCACATCGACAAATGGATGAAACCGCGCAACCCGAAGCCCGGCGCCCGGCTCTACGGAATCCGCGCCGAGGTGCAGCCCACCCCGCTCGGCGTCGTCGGCATCATCGGACCCTGGAACTTCCCGCTCAATCTCGTCGTTCTGCCCGCGGCGGCCGCGTTCGCCGCCGGCAATCGCGTGATGATCAAGATGTCCGAGATCACCGGTCACACAGCAGAACTCACGCGGTCGCTTGCATCGTCCTATTTCGATCCGATCGAGTTCGCGGTCGTCACCGGCGGCGCCGACGTGGCAGCGGAGTTCTCCGCACTGCCGTTCGACCACCTGTTCTTCACCGGCTCGACCCGCGTCGGGAAGCTCGTGCAGCGGGCCGCATCGGAGAACCTGGTACCGGTGACGCTCGAACTCGGCGGGAAGAACCCCGTCGTCGTCGCATCCGACGCCGACGTGCACCGATCCGCCGAGCGCATCGCCCGGGCGCGAATGGTCAACGGTGGCCAGGTGTGCGTGTGCCCCGACTACGTGTACGTACCCGCCGACCGGATCGACGCGTTCACCGTCACGCTGCAGTCGACGCTGCGCGCGATGTTCCCGACCATCGTCGGCAACGACGACTACACCGCGTGCGTCGACACCGCGAACTACGAACGGATCCTGGCGCTGCTCGACGACGCGCGGACCCGAGGTGCGCGCATCGAGCCGGTGGCGCCCGCGGGTGAACTCCTACCCGACCCGGTGACCCGCAAGATCGCGCCGACCGTCGTCCGCGACGTCACCGACGACATGCGCATCGCGAGCGAGGAGATCTTCGGACCGGTCGTCCTCGTCCGTCCGTACACGGCGCTGGACGAGGTGATCGGCCGGGTCAACGCCGGGCCGTCGCCGCTGGTCGCGTACTGGTTCGGTCCCGACGGCCCGGACTTCCGCCGCTTCGTCCGCGGGACCCGCACCGGCGGTGTCGCCCGAAACGACTTCGCGATCCACATGCTCCCCGACGACGCGCCGTTCGGCGGGGTCGGGCACAGCGGCATGGGCGCCTACCACGGCAAGGCCGGGTTCGACACGTTCAGCCACCACCGCACGATCGTCGGCACCGACCTGCCGTTCGCCGTCACCGCCATGGCGGCACCGCCGTTCGCGGCTCCGACACGGAGGATCGTCGATCTCGCACTGAACGCCGCTCACCGCCGTTCGCGGCGACGTACCCGCGGTCGCCTTCCGCACCGTCCGACGGATGGGCCGACGCCCTCCGGGACCGTCACGTCTTGACCGCAGCGGCTCAGGTGTTCCCGCTGGATTCGCTGACCAGCGCGCGGACCACGCCGAGATCGGCCTTGCCGGAAGGAGTTCGGGGAAGCGCACCGACGAACACGATCCGTGCCGGAATCTCATACGGCGCCAGCCGGGTTCGCAGGAATTCGACGAGTTCGTCGGAGGTCACGGTGACCCCGTTCCGCGGTTCGACGACGGCGCAGGGCACCTCACCGAGCCGATAGTGCGGTGCCGCCACGACCGCGGCACCGTCGACCCCGGGATGCTGTTCCAGCGCGGCGCGCACGTCGTCGGGCAGGACCTTGAAACCGCCGCGGATGATCGCCTGATCGGCGCGGCCCAGAATCCACACGAACCCGTCCTCGTCGATGCGGGCGAGGTCGGTGGTGCGGATCCACTCCGATTTCGGGCCGAGCTGGCCCGGTTTGACCTCGAGCAGACCGGGACGGTCGGCGGGCAGGACTGCGCCGTCGTCGTCCACGACCCGCAGTCGCGCACCGCCACTCGCTCGGCCGACGCTGCCGCGTTTGGTCTGCCAGTACCGGCGATGTTCGGGCAGGGTCCAGCCCGCGACGCCACCGCCGAACTCGGTCGCGGCATACGACGTGAGTACCGGTATGCCGAACTTGTCGTGGAAGGCGTCCGCGTCGTCGGCGGACAGCGGTGCGGTGCCGGACGTGACGACCTCGATCGACGCGAGGTCCTCGCGGCCGAGGTCGGAATGCAGCACCGTGCGCAGCGCGGCCGGCACCAACGACACCGCGCGCGGCCGGTGCGTGCGTACCGCGGCGATCCACCGATCGAGTTCGAAGCGGGGGAGCAGCACGAACGGCCGCGCTTCGGTGACGCATTGCAGGGCCCGGAACACCCCGCCGATGTGGACGAGCGGTGCGTTGACGATGGCGACACCGGTGCGCGGCCGGGTCGGTGCGGGTGCGCGGTTCGCGTCCGGTCCCAGGACGCTGCGAGCGAGCATGTCGTAGGTCAGGTCGATGCGCTTGGGAGGTCCGGTCGTGCCGCTGGTGAGCATCCGAACCGCCACACCGGTGCTGTCGCGGAGTTCCGGTCCGACAGTCGCGGGTATGAGGTGTGGTTCGGCATCGAGACCGCTCAGTTCGACGGTCACGGTGCCGGGTAAGGGTGCGACGAGGGCACGCAGGTCGTCGGGACCACCGATGATCAGCGGCAGCCGGAGTGCGGCGATGTCGGCCCGGGTGCGGTCGTCGCCGCGTGCGGGGTTGATCACCACGACGGTGCCGCCCACCGCCAGGACGCCGAGAAGCGCGGCGACGAACTCGGGGCGGTTGCGCAGCAGGATCCCCACCTCACCGTCGGCGCCGGGGGTCGACGCGATCCGGCGCACTGCGTCGCGCATCCGCCCTCGCGACACCCATGCGTCGTCGAATTCGACCATCGGCGAATCCGGTGCGAGCGCAAGGACCGCGGCGATGCGCGCGGACAATGCGTGCGTGGTCACCGGCACTGCCACACGGGTGCCCGCTTCTCGACGAACGCGCGCGGGCCCTCGAGGGCGTCTTCGGTGCGGGTCACGCGTTCGCGGAACGACTCGGCCAGCATCTCCGCCTCGTGCAGCGGGACGTTCAGGCCTTTGACGATCGCCAGCCGTGTTCCCCGAACCGCCAGGGGCGCATTGGAATTGACGATGCCGGCGATCTCGTGGGCGCGGTCCAGGAGCCGGTCGTGCTCGACGACCTCGGTGACCATCCCCAATTCGTATGCGCGCGCGGCGCTCATCCGCTCGTGTTTGCCCATGAGCGCCATGCGCAGGGCGACCGACCGGGGCAGCACCCGGGACACCCGGACCATCTCGCGGCCGGCGACCAGGCCGATGCTCACGTGCGGGTCGAAGAAGGTGGCCTCCTCCGAGGCGATCACGATGTCGCAGGTGGTGACCCAGTCGAGTCCTGCGCCGCAGCACAGACCGTTGATCGCGGCGACGATCGGTTTCGTCATGGTCCGGAACGGTGGTGTGCCCTCCTGGGGCGCCTCCCACTGTTCGTAGGTCGACAGATACGGGCGCTCGTTGATCACCTTGCCGTCACCGGGGATCTCCTTGACGTCGGCCCCGGTGCAGAACGCGCGGCCGGTGCCGGTGACGACGAGCGTCCAGACCTTGTCGTCGTTCTCCGCCTCGGCGTACGCGGCGCGCAGTTCGGTGATCATGTGGGGGCTGAGCGCATTGAGGGCTTCGGGCCGGTTCAGCGTGAGAGTGGCCGTGTGCCCGTCGACTTCGTACTCGATCGTGTCGAACGGCATGTGTTTCCTTCTGCGGAGATGACAGCCATACTGGTGTATCTACAGTATCCCATACCGTTATGCCCGATCCAGCGGAAGAGAGACAACGATGACGAGCTCCAGTGCCGCGGACGGACGTGTCCTCTTCGACGTGGATCCGGATCGCCGCATCGCGACCGTCACCCTCAACGACCCCGCGCGCCGCAATTCTTACGACGCCCCTATGCGCGACGCGCTCGCCCGATACCTCGACGACGTCGCGCAGGACGATGACATCACGGTCGTGCTGCTGCGGGGCGCCGACGGTGTGTTCAGTACCGGAGCCGATATGAACAACGCATATGGGTGGTATGGCACGAAGGGTGAGTGGGACCGTTCGCAGAAGAGCCGGCCCAGCCAGCGGCGCCGTCTCACCGTCGACCGCAAGACATTCGGCTTCTACCACGAGTTCCTGGGCTATCCGAAGGTCACGGTGGGGGAGATCAGCGGTTACGCGCTCGGTGGTGGGTTCGAGATGGCACTGATGACCGACATCTCCGTGATCGCGCGGGACACCCGCATCGGGATGCCCGCCACCCGGTTCCTCGGCCCGGCGCTGGGCAGCCTGCACATGTTCTTCCACCGGCTCGGACCGGTCCTCGCGCGACGGCTGCTGCTGACGGGAGACATCGTCGACGCCGCGTCCGTCGAACACCTCGGAGTGTTCACCGAGACGTGCGAGCCCGGTGCGGTCACCGCACGCGCCCGGTACTGGGCGGAGAAGGCCGCGAAGATGCCCGCCGACGGGGTCGTCATCGCGAAGGAGGCGTTCCGGCTCGTCGAGCAGAGTCAGGCCTACCAGGGCGAGGAGGTCGCGAGCTATCTGTTCCACGCCTTCGGCACGAACCTGCAGTTCGGGCCGGGTGAGTTCAACTTCGTCAAGACGAGGGCCGAACACGGGACCAAGGAAGCATTCCGCCTGCGCGACGAGCACTTCCACGTCCCCGATCCCGGCGGCTCCGCCGCCGGTGTGCACTAGTGGCGGTTGGGGCCGCCACAAAGGCACACCGAGGGATGCGGTACAGTGACGGTGCTTCACGAGTTGCCGTCGCCAAGCCCCGACTGGACGGCACACCAACCCCACGCTCGCGGGTGGTTCGGGTGACGAAGCGGTCCGAGACCGACCGGCTCGGACAGGAGCGCCCCGTCCCGGGGCTTACCCGGAGGAACACGATGATCCTTGTCGCTCGTTCGATCGTCCGCACCGCCGTCACGTGCCGCTCGTACCACGACGGCCATCACGTCCATCACATCCGTGCTCGGCACGCCCTCGCGGACCGCGATCTCGCGGTGCACGTGCTCGTCGAGATCGTCGACGGAAAAACCGTGCAATTGTCCTGGGACGGAAACAGAGTCGAGTTCCAGCACCACGACGTCGACGCGATCGCCCAGGCTCTCGACCTCGGCGGTGACATCGGCGAATGGATCCCGCGATGGCGCGTGCTCGTTCTGCCCGGCCGGGAACCGGAGGACCGCACCGTGTTCACGCTGAGCGATTCGGAGCACTGGTCCGACTGCACCTCGCCGAAACCGGAGACGGGCCCTATCGGGCAGGTGCTGAATGCACTCGTGTGAGCGGGACCGGCGGAACTCGGTGTAGGAAAGGTGTTTCCGCCCGCCGACGGGATCGGGTCGCCGTCACGGGTTCACCGGAAGCAGTAGCTCCGGGGAGTTGTTGCGCGGATTGTTCACCGCGGTGCTCACCTCGTACGGGTGCAGATGCGGCTCCGGGATCGAGTTGAGCAGGGCTTCGACGTCGTCGCGATCGGTGAGGGTCGGGTCGAGCCACGGGTCGATGAACGACTCCGGCAGCAACACGGGGGAGCGGTCGTGGATGTGCCCGGCCGCGTCGGTCGCCGGTCGGGTGAGCACAGTGCACGTCCACAGCCACCTGTTCGGATCGTCCTCGGGCAGCTCCGGATTCGGCCACAATTCGTACAGGCCGGCCATCGCGAGCGGTTTGTCGGCGTGGAGGAAGAACGGGATCTTCTTGCCGTTCTCGTCCTTCAGCCACTCGAAGTAGCCGTCGGCCGGCAGAATGCAGCGCCGACGCGCCGCGGCCGCTTTGAACGCGGGTTTGCTCGTGACGGTCTCGGAGCGCGCGTTGATCATGCGGGAACCGATCTTCGGGTCCTTCGCCCAGAACGGAACCAGCCCCCACCTGGTCGTGCTGTTGAGCTGCCGAACCGGTTCGGCGTCGGGTTCGTCTCGCGGGGCGCGTTCGAGCACGACGTTCACTCGCTGGGTGGGGGCGATGTTGTACGACGGGGGCAGTTCGTCACCGACCGTGGCTGCGGTTTCGTACGCCGCGATCAGGTCGTCGCGGGTGCTCGTGCTCGCATAGCGTCCACACATCGGGCGCTCCTTCCCGTGGTTCGGCTCATGTCCCATCCTGCCGGAACGGCGGACGATCGGTGGCGATGTCGTCCGGGGCACGCCGACGTCGTGCAAGACTCGGAAGGTGACCGGATCGGCAACGCGTAGCGTCTCCATCGTCCTGTTCGACGGTTTCGAACTGCTGGACGTCTTCGGGCCCGTGGCGTTGCTGAGCAGGTTCCCCGATTCGGTCGAGGTGCTGATGCTCGGGCCGCACGAAGGACCGGTCCGCAGCAGCCAGGGAACCGAGGTCGTCGCGACCGCGAGCTACCACGACGCACCGGAATCGGACATCGTGATGGTGCCCGGAGGGATGGGCACCCGCTCCCTTGTCCGCGACGAACGCTTCCTCACCTGGCTTCGGGAGTGGGCATCGACGGCGACGATCGTGACATCGGTGTGCACCGGGTCCGCGCTGCTCGCCGCCGCCGGGCTGCTGAACGGGTATCGGGCGACGTCGAACAAGCTGGCCTTCGAGTGGGCATCCGGCCACGGCACCGACGTCGAATGGGCGCCCCGCGCACGATGGGTGCACGACCGCGACCGGTGGACCTCGTCCGGGGTGGCCGCCGGCATGGACATGACGGGTGCTCTGCTCAGGTACCTGTTCGGCCGCGAGGAAGCCGAACGTGCCGCGCGCGAGATCGAGCTGGAGCTGCACACCGACCCCGACCGTGATCCGTTCGCCGTGGCGCACGGACTCGAATAGCCGAACTCAGCGTCCGACGACGTCGAGCGCCCGGGTGAGGTCGGCGATCAGATCGTCGGCGTCCTCGAGCCCGATCGACAGGCGAATCATCGATCCGGTGATCCCGCGCCGTTCGCGTTCTTCGGGGGAGAGGTCGTAGTGGGTGGTGGTGACCGGTTGCGTCACCAGGCTTTCCACCCCACCGAGGCTCGGCGCCAACGCGAACAACTCGAGCCGGTCCACGACCTGCACGGTCGTCTCTGCGTCCGCCGCGACCTCGATGGTGACGACCCCGCCGAACCCGGACATCTGCTTCGCCGCCAGCAGGTGACCGGGAAAGCTCGGCAGTCCCGGATACAGCACTCGCGACACTCGCGGATCGGCCTCCATCGCCTCGGCGACCGCCTGCGCGTTGGCATTGTGCTGACGCACCCGCACGACGAGGGTGCGCAGGCTGCGCGACAGCATCGACGCCGTTTCCGGCGCGATAGTCGAACCGAAACTCTTCCGCCAGGCCTTCAGCGGTTCGACGAGTTCGGTTGCGCCGAGCACGAATCCGGCGGTGACATCGGAATGCCCGCCGAGGTACTTCGTCGCCGAATACGAGACGAGGTCGGCGCCCAGCTCGAGCGGCCGCTGATTGACCGGCGAGGCGAAGGTGTTGTCGACCGCGACCTTCGCGCCGTAACGGTGCGCCAGCTCCGAGATCGCGGTGATGTCATAGATGCCCAGCGCCGGGTTGGTCGGAGTCTCGAAGAACACCAGCTTCGCTCCGTCGCGCAGCACGTCCTCGAGCCGGTCGAGTTCGTCGCCCAACAGGAACGTGGTGGTGATCCCGAGCTGCGCGAGCTGATTGCCGAGCAGTTCCATGGTGCCGCCGTAGGCATCGCCGACGCACACGATCCCGTCGCGGCCGTAGTGCACGAACAGCGCGGTTTCGGCCGCCATCCCCGAGCAGAACGCCAACGCGCTGGCGGCACCTTCGATCGAGGCCATCGTCTCCTCGAGGGCGAAGATCGTCGGGTTCAGGCCGTAGCGGGTGTAGAGCGGGCCGCGGACGCGTCCGTCGGCGACGTCGAGCAGCGCCGCGGTGTTCTCGAACGCGAAGGTCGTGGTGTTGTAGACCGGCATGTGCGGCGCACCGTAGGCGTCGGTGACGGTGGTGCCGTGAATGGCCCTGGTAGACCGACCCGCTGATGCATCCTTCACGCCTTCGCTCCGTTCCATGGGACTCCTCGGACGTCACCGAGTATCGCGGATGCGCGGTTCGGCACCTCGAGGCGCCGTCCCGGGACGTCTGCCGACAAGAAGAGGACCTCTGCCGACAAGGATCAGGTCGTGCCGAACATGAGCGCGGCGTAGCGTCTCCGATGTCCGTATCACCGATACGACGGGACTGGGCGATGACTGCGAGCGATCCTGCACCGAAACCGCTCGGAGCCGGCGGCGAGCCGGACGACCGGCCGGAACCGCTGCCGCTGCGCACGGCGCTGCCGCGTCTTGGGCGCTGCGCCGGACGCACCGCGTCGCTGCTGGCCCACCGGCGTCTGCACCTGCCGACCGGCAACAAGGGTCGGACGATGACCTTCGCCGACGGAACGTCCGCGGTGGTCTACCGCGAAACCGTGGCGGATCGCGGTGAGCCGGCAGAACCGGTGATCCTGGTGGTCACATTCCGGCTGCGCGGTGTGCGCGGCCGTGGACACGTGCTGTTCCGCGCCGAGAGCATGCTCAACACGCCCCTGTTCGCCGGCTTTCCCGGGTTCGTGTCGAAGCTGTGGCTCACCGCGGACGAGGCGGGCCGGTACCGGGGCTTCTACCAGTGGGACGGCGCCGACAGCGCGCGGGACTACGTCCGCGCCCTGTGGTGGCCGCTCGCGCTGGTCAGCGAACACGCCTCGATCCGCAACCGCGTGTTGCCGGGTCTGTGGCGCGACCACGTTCTCGCCGCCGCCGGGCGGGACCGCACGAGCGACACCGATGCCGGCGAGTGGTGGCGGCTGAGCAGGATTTCGTGAGGTCGCCGGCGCGTCGTCGGCGGTGGTGCCCGAGCGAATGTACCGCTCGTCTCCTTGGATCGACTGAATGTACCGCTCGCTCGGAAAACAGGGGGAGCGTCAGCGCTCGGCGACGGAGGTGCGGCGATAGACCGGGTCGCGCTTCTCGGCAAATGCTGCGAACGCTTCGAGCACATCCGGTGCCGCCAGGTTCACCGCCTGCGCCGCGGCCTCCCCGTCGAGCGCTTCGTCCAGCGTGCGGTCGATCCCGTGGTCGATGAGGGACTTGGTCTGCGCCAGCGCGATCGGTGGGCCGGCCGCGAGCCGGGTCGCGAGGGCGTCGACGAATCCGTCGATTTCGGTTTCGGGCTGCAGCCACGTGACCAGACCGAGCGCGTGTGCTTCGTCGGCGCCGATCATGTCGGCGAGCATCGTCAGCCGCTTGGCCTGCTGCAGCCCCACGAGCCGCGGCAGCAGCCACGAACCGCCGGTGTCGATCGACAGGGCGCGCCGGGTGAAGATCTGGCAGAAGCGCGCCTCCGGGGTCGCGACCACGAAATCGCAGCCCAGCGCCAGATTCCATCCGGCGCCCACGGTGACGCCGCGCACCTTCGCGATCGTCGGGACCGGCAGGCCGTGCAGCAGTCGCACGGTGTCGTTGACGCGGCGGGTCTCCTCGCTCGGGTCGGGAAACTTGTCCATGCCCGCGGTGGCGGACAGGTCGGCCCCGCTGCTGAACGTGCCGCCCGCGCCGGTCAGCACGACCGCGCGCACGTCGTGACCCGGTTCGACGTCACGCAACCGTTCGCCCAGCAACGTCCACATCTGCGAGGTGATCGCGTTGCGGCGGTCCGGGCGGTTGAGGGTCAGCGTGAGCACCCCGTCGGTGAGGTCGGTGAGCAGGACGGACTCGTCGGTCACGAACGTTCCTTTCCGGTGGTCAGACGACGTCGAACGTGATCGGCAGTCGGTTGGGGGAGCGGAACGGTTGCCCGGTGATGTGCGGATCGCCGTCGTCCTGCAGCCGGAAGTTCGTCAGCCGCGTGAGCAGGCATTCGACGGCGACCCGCGTCTCCATCCGCGCCAGGTGCAAGCCCAGGCAGGTGTGGGCACCGGCGGTGAAGCTGATGTGCGGCAGCGTCTTTCGTAAGATGTCGAACTCTTCCGGTCGCTCCCATCGGTCCTCGTCCCGGTTCGCCGAACCGAGAACGAGATCGACCACTGCCCCGGCGGGGATGGGGACACCGCCGAGTTCGGTGTCCTCGATGGTGTACCGCTGCACGAACGTCAACGGGGTCTCGTAGCGCAGACCCTCCTCGATGGCCTGCGGGATCAGGCCGTGGTCGGCCTGCACGGCGGCGAACTGGTCCGGGTGCCGCAGCAGCAGGTACAGCAGGTTGCCCGACGACCGGTAGGTGGTCTCGAGGCCGGCCGGGAGCAGCAGGCGCAGGAACGAGTAGATCGCCTCGTCGGTCAGGTTCTCGCCCTCGACCTCGGCGGTCACGAGATCGCTGATGATGTCGTCGGTCGGCTGCGACCGTCGCTGTTCGATGTGGCCGAGGAAGTAGTTCTTCAGGTCCTCGGACGCCGCCAGGGCGCGCGGCACGTTGCCGGCGTAGCTGATGATCGACACCGCGGCCTTGCGGAAGAACGGAAGGTCTTCGGCGGGCAGCCCGAGTAGCCGCGCGATCACGCGGGTCGGGAATTCGAACGTGAAGTCCGCGACGAGATCGGCGTGGCTGTCGCCGGCGAACTCGTCGATCAGCGCGTTGCAGATCGGCCGCACGATGTCCGGTTCCCACACCCGCAGCGACTGCGGCTTGAACGCCGCCGACACCAGGTTGCGGTGGGCGCGGTGCTTCGTGCCGCTCATCGCGAGGATGGTCGGCCCCATGAACACGCCGATGGTCGCGTCGTACAGCTTGGAGCTGAACACGCGGTCGTTGCGCAGGGCGGCGCTGACCGTCGAATAGGTGAGCGCCGCATACGAATCCGCCGGACGCAGTGATTCCGGGGTGCGTGAGTAGTCCATGACCGTGCCGTGGAAGACGCCTCCCTCGCGGCGGCGCGCAGCGAAGAACGGATACGGGTCGCGGAAGTCGAGTGTGGCGGTGGCCGATTCGTCTCGGACGGAGCTGTCCACTGATCACCTCTGGAGGTTGCTTCCCATCACCCGGAGATTGCGGTCCGCCGTAACGGAAAGAGTTATAGAATGCTTGACAGTAAGGCTCACTATAAATCACTCTGATGCCCGGAACAACGCTTCTCGGACCGAACGAAAGTGCCACGGATGAGCATGTCGATCGTCGAGCAAGCCGCGAAAGTGCTGGCAGAACCCGCGGCATACGCCGACGAACCGCGCCTGCACGCCGCGCTGACGAAACTGCGCGCCGAGGCGCCGGTGGCCCGTGTCGACGTGCCGTCCTACAAGCCGTTCTGGGCCGTCACCAAGCACGCCGACATCATGGCGATCGAACGCGCGAACGACCGCTTCACCAACTGGCCGCGGCCGGTGCTGATGCCCGAGGAATCCGACGCCATGCAGGCCGCCGCCGGGGTCCGGACCCTGATCCACATGGACGACCCGCAGCACCGGGTGGTGCGGGCGATCGCCGCCGACTGGTTCCGCCCGAAGTCGATGCGGGCCATGGAGATCCGGATCGAGGAACTTGCGAGGCGGTACGTCGATCGGATGCGGGAGTACGGCGGCGCGTGCGACTTCGTGCAGGACATCGCGATCGACTTCCCGCTCTACGTGATCATGTCGCTGCTCGGTGTCCCCGAATCCGACTTCCCGAAGATGCGCAAGCTCACCCAGGAACTCGTCGGCAGCGACGACGACGAACTCAAACGCGCCACGCCTGCCGACGAGAAGATCAACTCGCTGCTCGAGATGTTCGAGTACTTCTCGGCGCTCACCGCGGCCCGCCGCGAGAATCCCACCGACGACCTCGCGTCGACCATCGCCAACGCCCGCATCGACGGCGAGCCGCTGTCGGACATCGACACCATGTCGTACTACACCCTCATCGCCACCGCCGGTCACGACACCACCAGCAGCAGCATCTCCGGGGGGCTGCACGCACTGATCGAGAACCCGGAGCAGCGCGAAACACTCTGTGCAGAGCTCGATCTCATGCCACGGGCCACCGAGGAGATCATCCGGTGGGTCACCCCGGTCAAGGCGTTCATGCGCACGGCCGCCGAGGACACGACCCTGCGGGGCGTGCCGATCGCGGCGGGCGATTCGCTGCTGCTGTCGTACGTGTCCGGCAACCGCGACGAGGACGTCTTCGACGATCCGTTCCGGTTCGACATCACCCGAGATCCCAACACCCACGTCGCGTTCGGGTTCGGTGTGCACTTCTGTCTCGGCGCCGGGCTGGCGCGGCTCGAGATCCGCAAGTTCTTCACCGAACTGCTGCCGCGGCTGACCGCGATCGAACTCGACGGCGAACCCGCGAGCACCGCGACCACGTTCGTCGGAGGACTCAAGCACCTGCCGATCCGCTACACGCTGACCTGACCGCCCTCACCTCGAAGGACCACGCATGACCGATGCCGGGACCTGGGACGACACCCTCGCGGACCTCGAACGCCGGCGCGACCATGCGCTGGCGATGGGCGGGACCGAGCGCGTCGCCAAACACCGCGGCAAGGGCAAACTCGACGCGCGCGCCCGGATCGAGCGCCTCCTCGACCCGGGCACCTTCCACGAATTCGGCACCCTCGTCGGCGGCGACGTACCCGCCGACGCGATCGTCGCCGGCTCCGGACTGATCCACGGCCTGCCCGTGATGGTCGGCGCCGAGGACTTCACCACCCTCGCCGGCACCATCGCGCCCGGCAGCAACTCCAAGCGGTACCGGCTGGCCGAACTCGCGGTGCGCAACAAGGTTCCGCTCGTGATGCTGCTCGAGGGCGCCGGATTCCGCCCCACCGGCGACCACTACGGCCGCACCCCGACGGACCTGCTGGCGCAGGCCCGGTGCTCAGGGAAGGTGCCGATGGTCACGGCGGTGCTCGGCCCGTCCGCCGGACACGGTGCCCTCGTCGCGCCGGTCGCGGACTTCGCGATCATGAGCCGGCAGGGATCGATCTTCACCGCCGGACCGCCCGTGGTGAAAATGTCCACCGGTGAGGACGTGACGAAGGAAGACCTCGGCGGACCCGACGTCGCGCTCGCGAGCGGTGTGATCCACAACGTCGCCGACACCGACGAGGACGTCCTCGACGAGATCCGCCGCTACCTGTCGTACTTCCCGCCGAGCGCCTGGTCGTACCCGCAGATGACCGAACCCGACGAGTACTCCAACCCGCGCGAGACACCGGAACTGCTCGACATCGTCTCGCGGGACAACCGGCGCACCTACGACATGCGCACCGTCCTCGACGTCGTCTTCGACACCCGCGACTGGTTCGAGGTGCAACCGAAGTACGGCGAGGCGATCATCTGCGCGCTCGCGCATCTCGGTGGGCATCCGGTCGCCGTGGTCGCGAACCAGTCGCAGGTGCTCGCCGGATCGATCGACGCGGCCGCGGCCGACAAGGCCGCGCACTTCATCGCTGTGGCCGACGCCTTCCACCTGCCGCTGGTGTTCCTCACCGACAACCCGGGCATGCTGCCCGGCAGTGAATCCGAACGCGAGGGCGTGCTGCGCGCCGGCGCCCGCATGTTCGTCGCACAGACGACCGCGACCACCCTGAAACTGCACGTGACACTGCGCAAGGCTTACGGATTCGGGTCGATGGTGATGTCGCTCATCGGGTTCGACGGCCAGGCCGCCACCTACGCGTACCCGGGGGCGACGATGGGCGCGATGAGCGCGGCAGCGCTGAGCAACGCCTCCGGCGCCGACGCCGACCTCGACGCCACGCTGCGGGCGATGGAACTCGAAGCGTCCTACCGCTCGGCCGAACAGATGGGGTTCGACGAGCTGATCCGCCCCGAGGAGACCCGCAACGCGCTGCTGCTGTCGCTGCAGCGCGGCATCTATGCCCGGCAGGCCGTCGCGGAACCGGTGACCCGCACCGCGATCGTGCCCTGACCCGTCGACACGACCCGCTCGAGACAGGAAGAAGGTAGACGATGACCACGCTCGATTACCGTGCGATCGACGTCGACAACCACTACTACGAGCCGCTGGACGCCTTCACCCGGCACCTCGACAAGAACTTCCGCCGCCGCGGCGTGCAGATCGTGCAGGACGGGCAGCGGCACGTCGCCATCATCGGGAACAAGGTCAACCGGTTCATCCCGAACCCCACCTTCGACCCGATCATCGTGCCCGGCTGCCTGGACCCGCTGTTCCGCGGGCAGGTCCCCGAAGGCGTCGACCCGGTCACACTGATGAGGGTCGAGGAACTCGAACTGCGACCCGAGTACCGGGACCGGGACGCCCGCGTCGCCGTGGTGGAGAAGCAGTCGCTCGACACGATCTTCATGTTCCCCACCTTCGGGTGCGGCGTGGAAGAAGCCCTGCGCGAAGACATTCCGGCCACCATGGCGTCGCTGCACGCCTTCAACCTGTGGCTCGACGAGGACTGGGGATTCGACCGGCCCGACGGACGGATCCTGGCGGCCCCGATGATCTCGCTCGCCGACCCGGAGGCCGCGGTGGCCGAGGTCGACTTCGTGCTCGCGCGCGGCGCCCGCATCGTGCACATCCGGCCCGCGCCGGTGCCGGGCATCGGCAGGCCTCGATCGCTCGGCGACCGCTCCCACGACCCGGTCTGGGCACGTCTCGCCGAAGCGAACGTGCCGGTCGCGTTCCACCTCGGTGACAGCGGCTACCTGAAGATCGCCGCGATGTGGGGCGGTAAGGACACCTTCGAGCCGTTCGGTCCGGGCGACGCCCTCGACAAGATCCTCGTCGACGACCGGGCGATCCACGACACGATGGCCTCGCTGATCATCCACGGCGTGTTCGACCGGCATCCGGGGCTGCGCGTGGCCAGCATCGAGAACGGCTCCGACTGGGTGCACCGCCTCGCCAAGCGGATGGCGAAACTCGCGAACCAGTCGCCGCGGTCGTTCCCCGACGATCCGGTCGAGACGCTGCGCGAACACGTGTGGGTGGCCCCGTACTACGAGGACGACCTGCCG
Organism: Rhodococcus sp. NPDC003383; assembly: GCF_053589115.1. Lineage (NCBI taxonomy): Bacteria > Bacillati > Actinomycetota > Actinomycetes > Mycobacteriales > Nocardiaceae > Rhodococcus > Rhodococcus sp. NPDC003383. Next base: position 39,565 of record NZ_JBSFRG010000044.1, read on the forward strand.
CGCCTGGCCGAGCAGATCGGCGCCGATCGTATCCTGTTCGGCTCCGACTGGCCGCACGGCGAAGGCCTGGCCGAACCGCTGTCGTTCACCGAGGAACTCACCGGATTCGGCGCGGCGGACACGCGGAAGATCATGCGGGACAACGCCCTGGCGTTCCTCGGCGCCCCGATCACGGCGTCGGTCTGAGCCGGCGGCCGGAACACGGATCAGGAGGAATCTCAATGAAGTTGTCAAGCCGCCGCGACGGTAGACGCGGGCTGGTAGACCGCCTCGTCGCGGAGCATCGCCCACAACACGTTCACA
>NZ_JBSFRG010000045.1:0-39752 GCF_053589115.1 Rhodococcus sp. NPDC003383
CCCTCTTCCGGTTTCGGCAGCAGCCGCTACCGAAACCACGCACGACTCGACACCCCGCGCTCGCGTCGGCACGCGGAATCGAGTCGCGTTCACCGAACGCTGCACCGGATGCCGGCACACCCCCCCCCCCCCGTATTTCGACCTCGGGGGGGAAATGTTGCTGCCCCTGCGGATGATCATGTCGGACAAACGACCGGCGACGTAGCCGTTGTCGTCAATCCACACCAGGGCCCTTCTGGGACCGCGCACCAGGGCCTCGCCGACGAAGTGAACGCACGCCTCGAGGCACGTATGATCCACGGCTGGCACAGAGTCCTCGACACCGCCACGTCCTCGACACCGCCACCCGGAAGGATCTGTCCCTGCGCCCAGCCGCGACCGTCACCGTCGCGACAACCACGAGAGAAGAGAAACCATGGCCTCCCTGAGCTCGGCACTCGAGCAGGCGACACCCGTCGTCGTCACCATCACCGGCCATGGCCACGGGATCGAGTCGGGACTCCGACGCGTCGAGTTCGCGGTCGCAGCCGTAACCGGCGCAGTCTCCGTCCACGCCCGATCGAGCACACCGTGACCGACGATCACTCCACCACAGGCCCGAACCAGAGTTCCCTCTCCGCCGAGGAGAACGCCCGGATTCGGCTCCTCGCCGACCGGCTCCACTCGCGCGGCGTGCCGATCGATACCTCCGCGCGCCGACTGGCCGAGTACTCCTACGACGCCTCCAACTACCGGGTGCAGCCGTTGGCCGTGGTCTTTCCCCGATCCGCGGATGACGTCGCGGTGGTAGTGGCCGTCTGCGGCGACACCGGGATTCCCCTCGTCAGCCGAGGGGGCGGGACGTCGATGGCCGGTAACGCCGTCGGTCCCGGTGTCGTCCTCGACTTCTCCCGGCACATGAACCGCATCCTCGACATCGACGAGACTTCCGGCGTCGCCGACGTCGAACCGGGTGTCGTGCTCGCGACCCTCACGCAGGCAACCGAGAAGGCGTCCTCGGGTCGCATGACCTTCGCGCCCGATCCCTCCTCGAAGAACCGGGCCACGGTCGGTGGGGCGCTGGGCAACGACGCCTGTGGCAACCACTCCGTGCGCTACGGACGCATGTCCGATCACGTCCACGAGATCGACATCGTCACCGCCGACGGATTCCGGCTCACCGCCGCCGAGCGCGGCCTGCGCGCCACCGAGCCCGACGATGCAGACGCTGCGGCTCGCGCGGAACAGCTCAATGCCGAGCTCACCGCACTGGCCTCGCAACACCTGCTCGAATTCCGCACCGAACTCGGGAGAATCCCGCGACAGGTCTCGGGCTATCACCTGGCCAACCTGTTGCCGGAGAAGCGGTTCGACGTCGCCCGTGCTCTCGTCGGATCCGAGGGAACCTGCGCCGTGATCGTCGGTGCCCGAGTCAAGCTCGTCCCCCGCCCGTCCAGTGCGCTGCTGGTCTGCCTCGGCTACAACGACGTCGTCGACGCGGCCCGTGACATCGAAACCATCCTCGAATACTCCCCCGCCGCCATCGAGGGCGTCGACGCGGCGATCGTCGAGACCATGCGGTTCCGCCGGGGCGAGAACTCCGTCCTCGGCCTTCCTGCGGGGAACGCCTGGCTCTACGTCGATCTGGACGGTGACGACCCGGACGCCGTGGCCGCTGCAGCCGACGCGTTGCTCGGCGAGCTTCGTCGAAACGGCCGCCTCGTCGACGGCCGCACGGTGCCCGACACCACCGAACGTGCATCACTGTGGCGGGTGCGTGAGGACGGCGCCGGGCTGTCCTCCCGCCTCGCGTCCGGCGGCGAATCCTGGCCCGGCTGGGAAGACTCCGCCGTCGCACCGGAGAACCTCGCCGACTACCTCCAAGACTTCCGGGCATTGCTCGACAAACACGGTCTGCAAGGAGTGATGTACGGGCACTTCGGTGCAGGCTGCATGCACATCCGCATCACCTACGACCTGCGCACCGAAGAAGGCAGGGAAGTCTTCCGCGCGTTCACCCACGAGGCCGCACGCCTGGTGGTCCGGCACGGTGGGTCGCTGTCCGGAGAACACGGCGACGGCCGTGCCCGATCGGAGCTGCTACCGCTGATGTACTCGCCGCGGATGATCAAGGCGTTCAGCGATTTTCGATCGATCTGGGACCCGGAAGGGCTCCTGAACCCGGGATCGCTGACCGAACCGGATCGGATCGATTCCAATCTCGCGTTGGCGGGCGTTCCCGAGCGCACCTGGCGCACCCACTTCGACCTGCACCCGATCGAGGCCGTCCGCCCCGACAGTGCCCGGCCGCAGCACATGCCCGACCCGTGGGTGCACGCTGTCCAAGGCTGCATCGGAGTCGGCCGATGCCGGTCCGACGCCGGTGGCGTCATGTGTCCGAGCTACCGCGCCACCCAGGACGAGAAGGACTCGACCCGCGGCCGGGCCCGGGTGCTGCAAGAGATGGTGCGCGGCGCCCGCACGGTCGAGGAAGGGTGGAAGTCCGAGGAGGTGCGGGAGGCGCTCGATCTGTGTCTGGCGTGCAAGGCCTGCTCGAGTGACTGCCCGGCCGGTGTCGACATGGCCACGTACAAGTCCGAGTTCTTCTCGCACTACTACGACGGCAAGCGGCGACCCCTGTCGCACTACTCTCTGGGCTGGCTACCGCGCTGGCTCGAGCTCACCGGTTTGGCAGCACCGCTGGTCAACACGATATTGCGCACTCCTCTCGCGAAGTCGGCCGCCGCGCTCGGTGGGGTGTCCCCCGACCGAGCGCTTCCGCCCTTCGCCTCCCGCCGGGCCTGGAAGAAGGCCGTGGGTGACGCGCTACGAGGCCGGCCCGGCTCGACGCCCGTGGTGCTTTTTCTCGACACCTTCACCCGCGGGCTACGCCCGGAGGTCGCGGGCGCCGCAGCCCGCGTGCTCGCCTCGGCGGACCAGCAGGTGAGCTGCTCCGCGGACGCATGCTGCGGACTGACCTGGATCTCCACCGGTCAGCTCGACACCGCGAAGAAGAAACTCGGCGACGCCGCCCGGAAGCTCGACGACGGCACCGACCGGCCGATCGTCGTCGTCGAGCCGAGTTGCGCGGCCGCCCTGCGCAAGGACCTGCCCGAGCTGGTGCCCACCGACGCTGCGCGCCGCGTCGCCGCGCGGGTCCGCAGCTTCGCTTCGTACATGGACACGCTGGTTCACAACGGCTGGACACCCGAACCGGCGCACCCGTTGCCGAACGAGATGGTGCTGCAGACACACTGCCACGAGTACTCCGTGTTCGGGGCCGGAAGCCACCGCCGGGTCCTGACCGCAGCGGGTGTCGACGACGTCCGCGACGCAACCGGATGCTGCGGCGTGGCGGGCAATTTCGGGTTCGAGAAGCAGCATCACGACATCAGCATGAAGGTTGCCGAGCATTCCCTCGCGCCTGCTCTGCGTGCGGCCGGCGACAACACCGGGGTGGTCACCGACGGCTTCTCGTGCGCGATGCAGGTCGCCCAGATCGATGCGTCCGCCCCGGGCCGGCATCTCGCGGAGCTACTCGATCCCGGTCCGCGAATCTCTCTGTCTCCGAACGTATCCGAGGAGGCAGGCGAACGACCGGCGGAGTGAATCCCCTGCACCCAGGGGTCAGGCGACAAGATCGGGCATGAGTCCGAACACCTTGCCCCCCAGCCGATCCGACGCCGACGTCGCCGAAACCTCGGCGTCACCCTCTCCGGCAGCGAGCGCGTCGCGCTCGACGACGTGCTCGAGCAGCGCAGCGAAGAATACCCCGTCGAGCATTGCGTAGGCGGTATTTCGGTCGTATCGCAGTGCGGCACCGGATAATTCGGCGTAGCGGGTCAGGACCCGATCGATCATGTCGCACAGTCCCCCGTCGATCGCCGCGACGTCCTCGCGCAGCGCCGGATCGAACATCGACTGGTTGCGCAGGTCGTACCAGAGCCGGTGCATCGGCGCCTCGGTGCGCAGGGTCTCGGCGAGCTTGTCGGCGAAACCGCGGCGCAGTTCCTCCGCGGTCCGCGCGGTGGCGACGACCTCGTCGTATCGGGTCATGCATCGCGCCTTGTAGTAGCGGACGCAGTGCAGGATCAGGTCGGTCTTGTCCTTGAAGTAGTAGTGGACGACGCCGTGCGAGAACGGCGAATTCTGCGCGATCTCCCGTAGGGAGGTGCGGGCGTAGCCGAGTTCGCCGAGTGTCGCCAGGGCCGATTCGGCCAGCTGCACACGGCGTTCGTCGTACTTGTCCTGCCGACTGCGAATCGACCGACCGGCAGGCGTCGCCAGGGGGTTCATTGCTCGCCAGTCTAGTTGACAGCCAATGAACTTGACAGTCGACAAGAATTCTCGGGCCACTCGTCCGAATTGTTCTTGACAGTCGTCAAGCATTCGGCCACGATGTGATGTACGCCACATTCATCGGCTGCCAGTCGCAGCGAGCCGGTCCACGCACCGGCCCATCTCCCCCTGCTCCGTCCGTACGACCCGCAGACCACACAGGAGATCTCCATGAGCGTGTTCGACCTGACCGGACGCCGTGCACTCGTCACCGGCGGGGCCCAGGGCCTCGGCGAAGGAATGGCCAAGGCGCTCGCGGCGGCCGGTGCGAGCGTCGTCGTCGCCGACATCCAGGAGAGCGGCGCGGACGTCGCCGCAGCCCTGCCCTCCGACGGTGGCCGCAAGCACGGATTCGTCCGGCTCGACGTGACCCAGGAAAGCGACTGGGAGCGAGCGATCTCGGAGACCGTGCAGCTCGCCGGGGGCCTCGACGTGCTGGTGAACAACGCCGGCATCGAGATCACGAGCCTGGTCACCGACGTCGACGTCGACGCCGTCCGCCGCATGCTCGACATCAACATCCTCGGCACCACCCTCGGCCTCAAGCACGGACTGCGGGCGATGCGGCCCGGCGGCGCCGCGGGCAACGGCGGCTGCATCGTCAACATCGCATCGGTCGCCGCGACGATCGCGTTCCCGGGCATCGCGGTCTACTCGGCCACCAAGTCCGCCGTCGACCGGCTGACCCGCGTCGCCGCGATGGAGAGCGGCAAACTCGGCTACGGCGTCCGCGTCAACTGCGTCTACCCCGGCCTCGTCCCCACCGCGATGGGTGCCGGACTCGCGAACGACATGGCCACCCTAGGGCTCTTCGGTTCACCCGAGGAGGCGGTCGCGGCCGTCGTGGACCTGACGCCGTCCGGGCGTCTGGGCACCGTCGAGGACATCGCGGACGCCGTGGTGTTCCTCGCCTCGGACGCAGCACGATTCGTCAACGGTGTCGGCCTCCCGGTCGACGGCGGCATGGGAATGTGAGGAGAGGGCCCATGAGCACACCGAACCCGGCGCACACCGCACGCCGCGTCGTCGTCTACGGCGCCTCCGGATACACCGGCCGTCTCGTATGCGAGTTCCTGCGCCAGTTCCGCATTCCGTTCGTCGCGGCCGGCCGCGACAAGGCGAAGGTCGACGAGTCGATGCGCACGCACGTGCCCGGCATCGAGACCGCCGATTTCGAGGTGGTGCAGGTCGAGCACTCCGTCGAGGCGTTGACCTCGCTGTTCGAGGATGCCGACGTCGTCCTCAACACGGTCGGGCCGTTCTCCGATCTCGGCCCCGAGGTGGTGCAGGCCTGTCTGGCGGCGGGCACGCACTACACCGACACCACGGGCGAGCAGGACTGGCTCATCACGTGCGACGAACAGTACGGCGCGAAGTTCGCCGACGCCGGCCTGCTCCTCGCCCCCGGGATCGCGCAGATGTACACCACAGGTGAGATCGCGGCCCAATTGTGTCTGGAGACACCGGGTCTCGACACCCTCGACATCGCCGTGTTCTGGGGTGGAAGCCCGACCATCGCGTCGACCCGCACGATCCTGGTCAACGCCGCGACGTCCAGCGCGCACTACCTCGAGCAGAACGAGTACGTCCCGTTCGATCCCGGACAGGGACTCGTCCCCCTCGTCGTGCCCGGTCAGCACGAACTCGCGCAGTCGCTGCCGTGGGGCGGCACGTCGCACCCGGTGTGGTTCCGTCGCGACCCGCGCGTCGCGAACGTCAAGGCGCAGGGCGGGGTGTTCAATGCGGCTCTGATGCACGGGGTTCCGCAGATCGTCGCGCAGGCGCTCGAGGCGACCAAGGACATGACGCCCGAGGACCGGGACGCCGCGCTGACCGCCACGGCCCGGCAGGTCATGAACGTCATGCCGCCGCGCGAGAATCCCCGCGTCAACAAGTCACTCGACTCGGTGCACGCCTCGGGACCGCTGGGACGAGCACACTGCGTGATCCACGGCAACAGCAACTACCAGCAGACCGGCCTCCTTCAGGCGTTCGCGGCCCATTGGCTGCTCCAGCAGCCTCCGAAGCGGGTCGGATTTGCCAGCGGGTGCCAGGCATTCGGCCATCACGAACTGCTCGGAATCCTACGGAGTTTCGGCCTGGTCTCGAAACCGGTTCTGACCGTTCAGGATTGACGATGCGGATCGTCGACTACCTCGACAAGGGCGCCTCCCTCGGACCCGACAGGCCGTGCTTCACGACCGACGGCGACACGTGGACGTACGCGACGGTGCAAACCCTCGCGAACGACGTGGCCTGCGCGCTGGTGACGCACGGTGTGCGCAGCGGCAGCAAGGTCGCCGTGCTGTCCGGCAACGATCCGCTCGCGTTCGCGTGCGTGTTCGGCATCAGCCGAGCCGGCGCGGTGTGGTGCCCGATCAACCCGCGCAACGAGGCCGCCGAGAACCGGGAGATCCTAGACCGCTTCGACTGCGAGGTGCTGCTGTACGCGTCGGCGTATCGCGACCTCGTGGACCGCATCCGCCCGGATCTGCCGGCGATCCACACCTGGGTGCAACTCGACGGCGACCCCGGTCCAGACGCGCTGAGCTGGGAATCGTTCCGCGCCGACGCGCTCGAGGGCGCCGTCCAGGACGCCGCGCCGCCGGACGACCTCGCGATGATCGTCGGCACCGGAGGCACGACCGGGCGCCCCAAGGGAGTGCAGCTGACCGGCACCAATCTCGAGACGATGACGGCGCTCACGCTCATGAGTTACCCGTTCCCGACCCGCGGGGACCGTCCGGTCTATCTCGCGCTCGCGCCGCTCACCCACGCCGCCGGCGTGCTGTGTTTCCCGGTGCTCGCGTCCGGCGGCGAGATCGTCATCATGCGCACCCCCGACGTCGGGCAGTTCCTGCGGCTGATTCCCCAGCACCGGGTCACACACACGTTTCTGCCGCCGACCCTGATCTACATGGTCCTCGCGCATCCGGACCTGGACGTCACGGACCTGTCGAGCCTGATGTGCTTCTGGTACGGCGCGGCCCCGATGAGCCCGACCCGGCTCGCCGAGGCCCTGGACCGGATCGGGCCGATGGCACAGTTGTTCGGGCAGACCGAGGCGCCGATGATGATCTCGGTGCTGCCGCCGGACGAACACCGCCGACCCGACGGGTCGATCGCCACCGAGGTCCTCAGCTCAGCCGGACGGCCGACTCCCCTCGTGACCGTCGCGGTCATGGACAAGGACGGGACGTTGCTCCCGACCGGGGAACGCGGGGAGATCGTCATCCGCTCGTCGCTCGTGATGTCCGGCTACTACAAGAATCCCGAGGCCACCGACGAAGCGAGCCGGTTCGGGTGGCACCACACCGGCGACATCGGCTATCTCGACGAGTCGGGGCTGCTGTTCATCGTGGACCGCGCGAAGGACATGATCATCACCGGCGGGTTCAACGTGTACTCCACGGAGGTCGAGCAGGCGATCCTCGCGCACGACGCGGTCCAGGACTGCGCGGTCATCGGCCTGCCGGACGACAAGTGGGGCGAACGTGTCGTCGCGGTCGTCCAGCCCCAGCCCGGGCGCAGCATCGATCCGGCCGAGCTCACCGCGTTCGTCAAGGAACGCATCGGATCGGTGAAGGCCCCCAAGCAGATCGAGGTGTGGCCGGATCTGCCGCGTTCGAAGGTCGGCAAGGTCCTCAAGACCGACATCAAGGCCGCGTTCGGCTGATCGCCCGCGGCGTGGCGCACAGGCACTTCGAGCATCCGGCAGACGTGAGCGGCGTGGCGCGCGCGTCGCGGCGGGTGTGATGCGGCACAGGGCCATAGCATTCGCATGGATCACACATGCACGTGCCCCCGGTGCTGAGAAGGAGCCACCCACCCGTGACCACAACCACCCCCCGCCCCTCCCAGAACGCCCCCCGAGAAGACGACGGCTACTTCGGCCCCGGTTCCGTCTCGTGGAAGGTCTACGCCGACCCGTCTTCCCGCGTCGCCGGCATGGCGGGCCTCCTGCTGCAGGCGCTCAACCCCGGCATGATGCGGCTGTTCGAGCACGCGTCGGCCGCGTACGCCGATCCGAAGGGCCGAGACGAACGCACCGGCCGCTATCTCGACACGGTCATGTTCGGCGACAAGGCCCACGCGGATGCCGCCGCCGCGTCGGTGCGACGCATGCACGCGCACGCGGTCTGGGACGACCCGCACACCGGCACCACGCTGCGCGCCGACGAGCCCGCGTGGATCGACTGGACCCACAACGCCCTCGCGTTCGCGCTGCTGCGCGGTGCGGAGGCCTTCGGCCTCGACCTGACCCCGGCCGAACAGGACGCGTTCGTCGTCGAGCAGCACATCGCCGCGGAACTCGTCGGCGCAGACCCTGCGCGCCTGCCCACGACCCGCGCCGACCTCGAGGCCTACGTCGACGAGCAGCGCCACTGGCTGTCACTGTCCCTCGCGGCCGCCGAGGTGACGCACGCCCTCCGCAAGCCGAGCCTGCGGGGCAACCCGGTGAAGGTGTTCACGTTCGTCGTCGTGCAGGACGGCATGCTGTCGATCCTGCCGGAGTGGGCGCGCCTGATGTACGGCATCGACGCCTGATGTACGGCATCGAGGGTCGCCCGATGAACCTGCGCGCCGCCGCGCGCACCACCAAGCGCCTGATCGGCATCGCCCGCAAGAACGAGTCGTACGACAAAATGGTCGCCGAGATCACCACCCGCATCGACGAGACGCCGTACCGCAAGGTGCGTGCGCGCAAGGCCTGAGCTCCGCAGCCGCACAGCATGAAGGCCCCCGGGGGTGGGGCCTTCGTCGAGCTCGAACCGTGTACGGCCCGGGTTACAACAGATTCGACAGGAACGTCTTGGTGCGCTCGTGCTGCGGGTTGGCCAGCAGCGCACGTGGATCCCCGGCTTCGACGACGACCCCGCGGTCCATGAACACCAGCTGGTCGGCGACCTCCCGCGCGAATCCCATCTCGTGGGTGACCACGATCATGGTCATGCCACCGGCGGCGAGGTCCTTCATCACCGACAGCACCTCCCCCACCAGTTCGGGGTCCAGCGCGGAGGTCGGTTCGTCGAACAGCATCAGTTTCGGGTCCATCGCCAGCGCCCGTGCGATCGCCACCCGCTGCTGCTGACCGCCGGACAGCTGCGCCGGATAGGCGTCGGCCTTGTCGGCGAGACCGACACGGTCGAGCAGTTCGCGGGCCCGTTCGGTGGCTTCGCTGCGGCGCTTCTTCTTCACCAGGACCGGTGCCTCGACGACGTTGGCCAGTGCGGTCCGGTGCGGGAACAGGTTGAAGTGCTGGAACACCATGCCGATGTCGCGGCGCTGCTTGGCCGCCTCCCGCGGGTGCAGCTCGTGCAGTTTGCCGCCGCGTTCGGCGTAGCCGACCAGGGTGCCGTCGACGTACAGGCGTCCGGCGTCGACCCGCTCGAGGTGGTTGATGCACCGCAGGAACGTGGATTTCCCGGAACCCGACGGACCGATCAGACACGTCACGTTCCCGCGCTCGACCTGGAGCGAGATGCCCTTGAGCACCTGGACCGCGCCGAAGTTCTTGCAGACCCGATCGGCCTGGACCATGGGCGTCACTGTGCGTCACCTCCGGGTGCGATGCCGCCGCCCCCGTGACCGGGCGGCAACGGTTTGCCCTGCGCGTCGGCGAGGGCCTGCAGCTGGCGGGCGGTGAGTCGGCGGCTCAGGCCCTTCGAGTAGTGCCGTTCGAGGAAGTACTGGCCGACCATGAGCACGCTGGTGATCGCGAGGTACCAGGTGGCGGCGACCAGCAGCAGCGGGATGGGCTGGAAGTTGGCGCCCGAGATGTCGCGCGCCCGGCCGTAGAGCTCCAGCGTGTACGGCACGGCCGCGACCAGCGAGGTGGTCTTGAGCATGCTGATGAGCTCGTTGCCGGTGGGCGGGATGATCACCCGCATCGCCTGCGGCAGGATCGTGCGGCGCATGGTCTGGGACCACGACATGCCCAGGGCGGTCGACGCCTCGGTCTGGCCTTCCGGGACGGAACCGATTCCGGCGCGGATGATCTCGGCCATGTAGGCGGCCTCGTTCAGGCCGAGGCCGATGACCGCGAACAGGAACGCGGCATTGATGCCCTGCAGGTCGATGTGCACGAACTGGTGCACGAACGGGATGCCCAGGTCGAGCTGCTTGTAGATGGCCGGGAACAGGCCCCAGAACACCAACTGCACGTACACCGGGGTGCCGCGGAAGATCCACAGGTACACCCAGGAGACGGTCCGCAGCACCGGGTTCGGGGACAGTCGCATGACGGCGAGCACGATCCCGAGCAGAACCGCGAGGATCATCGCGAGCACGGTGAGCTGAATCGTCTTCCACGCCGCCGCGGTGATCCGCCGATCGAACAGATACTGCGCGTAGATGTCCCAGCGGTACGCCTCGTTGGTGGCCGCGCCCCACAGGAACAGCGCCACGAGTACGGCGACGACGACACCTGCGATCCACCGTCCGGGCCGGCGCAGCGGCACCGCCTCGATCGGCGCCGGTTCGGTCCCGGCCTGCGGGCCGCTCACGGAGCTCGCCTGCTCGCTCATCGGACCCCTTCCGTCAGCTCGGCGCAGCGTTGATCTGCGCGGTGTCGATCATTCCGTCTTCCATGCCCCACCGCTCCGCGATCTGCGCGTACACACCGGAGTCGATCAGTTCCTGCACGGCCTGCTGCAGGACCGGCCCCAGCGGGGAGTCCTTGGCGACGACGAACCCGTACGGGGCGGCGTCGAACACTTCCCCGGCCGGTTCGAGCCGGCCCTCGCTGCGTTCGATCGCGTACGCGGTGACGGGCGAGTCCGCGGACAGTGCGTCGACGCGGCCGAGGATGAGCGCGTTGGTGGCCTCGTCCTGGCTGTCGTACTTGACCTTGTCGATGGGGGGTTTGCCCGCGGCGACGCACGCCTCGCTCTTGGCCGGTATCTCGTCGATGTCCTCGGTGGTGGTGGTCTGCACCGCGACGCGCAGGCCGCACGCGTTGTTCGGGTCCACGTCGTCGCCGACGCGCTGCGCCCACTGCACGCCGGCGCTGAAGTAGGTGACGAAGTCGACGGACTTCTCGCGTTCCTTGGTGTCGGTGAACGACGACGACCCCATGTCGAACGTGCCGGACTGCACCGCCGGGATGATCCGGTCGAAGTCCGACTCGCTGATGTTCATCGTGACGCCGAGGACGTCGCCGATCGCGTTGAGCAGTTCCACCGCGTACCCGACGATGTTGCCGTCGTCGTCCTTGAACTCGTTGGGGGCGTACGGCGGGTTCGATCCGACCTTGATCTGCCCTGCGGCCGCGATCGACTCGGGCAGCTGTGCCGCGATCTCGTCGACCTTCTCGGCGCGGATCGGGTCACCGGGCGGCACCGTCGCTTCGGTGTTGCTCACGCATCCGGTCGCGACCGCGAGCACCAGCGCGAGCGCGAGAATCCACGCCGGGGCACGTCGCCGACGTCGGCGGGCGGCAGGTTCCGATCCGGCGGGTTCGTCCACAATCGAACAGTAACCGGACGGTGGCCGGGTGTCCCGGAATGCGCGCCCCGACATGCACCTCGCCGCCGGTGTGACCCTCACCGCAGGCGGGTGCGGGCGAGCACGATCTCGGTGAACTCCGCGGTCGAGGCCTGCCCGCCCAGATCGGCGGTCGCGACACCGGAGGCGATGGTCTCCTCGACGGCGTGCTCGATGCGGTGCGCCGCGCGCTGCAGATACGGGAGGTCACCGGTGGTGGCGATGCGATCGAGCAGCATCGCCGCCGATAGGAGCAGTGCCGTCGGGTTGGCGCGGTTGCGGCCCGCGATGTCGGGGGCGGCGCCGTGCGCGGCCTGCGCCATCGCCTTCGTCGCGGACGCGTTGATCGACCCGGCGGTGCCGAGCGAGCCGGCGAGTTCCCCGGCGAGGTCGGAGAGGATGTCACCGAACATGTTCTCGGTGACGACGACGTCGTAGTCGCCGCCGTGCCGCACCAGGTGCGCGGCCATGGCGTCGACGTGCTCGTCGTCGACCGCGATGCCGGGATACTGCGCGCCGACGTCGCGGCACACGTCGCGGAACAGCCCGGTGGTCATGGAGAGCACGTTCGCCTTGTGCACGATCGTCACGCGCCGGCGGCGGCGCGCGGCGAGCCCGAACGCGATGTGCGCGATCCGTTCGCACGCGGCGCGGGTGAACACCCCGACGGCCAGCGCGACGTCGGGGGTCGGCATGAACTCGCCCGAGCCGACCGCCATGTTCCGATCGGCGTACAGGCCCTCGGTGTTCTCGCGCACGATGACCAGGTCCATGTTCGGTACGACCGCGCGCACACCGGGCAGCGCCTTCGCAGGCCGGATGTTCGCGTACAGGTCGAACTGTTTGCGGATGCGGCCGCCGGGGGTGAGTTCGCTGCGGAACGGTTCGGGATAGGACGCGTTGTCGTGCGGGCCGAGGATCCACGCGTCGAGATCGGCGAGCGCGTCGAGCGTGGACTGCGGGAGCGGGGTGCCGTGGGTGGCGATCGCGTCCGCGCCGATGGGCAGCGGCACCCAGTCGATCGCCGGTCCACCGGCCGCGGCGACCGCAGCGTCGACAACCCGCTGGGTGGCGGGCACGATCTCGTGGCCGATGCCGTCACCGACGAGCAGGCCGATGCGGTGGCCGGAGGAGGTGAACGGGTCGGTCGTTGCGGTGGAGTCGGTCACCGCGTAATGATTGCGCACCATGGTGCAGTCCGTGGAACTGCTGCTCGACGATCGGCTCGACGATGCGGTGCGGGCCGAGTGGGATCGGCTGCTCGGCGCCGGGATCAGCAGTGCCGCGCGCGTGCGCACCGAGACCAACCGGCCGCACATCACGCTCGCGGTCGCGGCGTCGATCCCGCCCGGGATCGAGGGGCAGATGCGGGAACGGATCGACGGGTCGCCGATCGAGTTGCGGCTCGGCGGGATCGTGGTCTTCGGTGACCGGCACGCGACGCTGGCGCGGCTGGTGGTGCCGACGGTCGAACTGCTCACCCTGCACCGCGAGGTGTTCGCGCTGCTCGAGCAGTGCCCGGGGATCCCGCCGCACATCCGGCCCGGCGAGTGGACGCCGCACGTGACGCTGGCGCGGCGGGTGCCTGCCGGCCGGATCGGCGCGGCGATCGTCGCGACGCATGCGGCGAGAAACGAACTGGACGGGACATCGGCGGGGATCCGGCGGTGGGACGGTCAGGCGAAGCGCGAGTGGCGCGTGGTGTGACCGTGCCATGGCTCAGAACCGGTAGTCGCCGAATTGGGTTGTCTCCCTGTGGGTATCGGGAGTCAGATCGGCCAGGGACAGCGCCGTCAGGACGACGAGGACGAGGGCGAAGACTAACAGGGCGGTCATGCGATCCAGCGTGCGCCGCACCGCCTTTCACCGACAGTGGCAGATATGACAGTTTTGCTCGTTTTTCTGCCAATCCGGTGGCACACTGGCAGACATGTTGAAGACCGTGGTGGTGCCGCTGCTCCCCCGTATCGAGGCGTTCGAACTCGGCGTCGCGTGCGAGGTGTTCGGATTCGACCGGTCGGACGACGGCCTGCCCACCTACGATTTCACGCTGATCCGGGGCACACCGCTGCCGGTCACCACGCGGTTCGGCTACACCATCGACGTCCCGTACGACCTGGACCTCCTCGACTCCGCGGACCTGATCATCGTGCCCGCCGGCGGCACCGGCGTGGCGACGCCGCAGGACCAGAGCTACGTGTGCGGCCCCGACGACGACACCTGCGACCTGGAACCGCTGTTCGAGAAGTTGCGGGCCGCGGTCGAGCGCGGCGCACGCGTGGCCAGCATGTGCACCGGCGCCTTCACCCTGGCCGCCGCCGGTCTGCTCGACGGACGGCCCTGCACCACGCACTGGAAGCACGCCGCGCGGCTGGCCGAGATGTATCCGGCGGCGAAGGTCGATCCCGACGTGCTCTACGTCGACGACGGCGCGGTGCTCACCAGCGCCGGTACCGCCGCCGGGATCGACCTGTGCCTGCACATCGTCCGCAGCGAACAGGGCGCCCACGTCGCGAACACGATCGCGCGGCGCATGGTGGTGCCGCCGCACCGCGACGGCGGGCAGGCCCAGTACGTCGCGATGCCGTTGCCCGAATGCAAGTCCGAAACCCTTGCCCCGCTTCTCGATTGGATGACCGAGAATCTGGACCGGGAGTTGCCGGTCGCGGTCCTCGCGGAGAAGGCCCACATGTCGGCGCGCACGTTCGCCCGCCGGTTCACCGCCGAGACCGGCACCACCCCGGCGCGGTGGCTGCGCGACCAGCGGGTGCACGCCGCCCAGCAACTGCTCGAGAACACCGACCTGCCGGTCGACGTGATCGCCGACCGCGTCGGATTCGGCACCGCCGCGGTGCTGCGGCAGCATTTCCTGCGGGCACGGCACACCACCCCGCAGGCCTACCGGCGCACGTTCCGGACGGAACCGGTGCCGGTCTCCTGAACGGCGCCGGACGGCATCGGGAAGAATCGAGCGTGCCCGGGTGTTGAAGCGGCCGGAGCATCCGATCGAAAGGAACACCGTGGCTACCCAGTCCCTCACGCAGCAGAACTTCGACGAGATCGTCGGCGGCGACGGCGTCGTCCTCGTCGACTTCTGGGCCTCATGGTGCGGTCCGTGCCGGCAGTTCGCGCCGACGTTCGAGGCATCGTCCGAGAAGCACCCCGACGTCGTGCACGCGAAGGTCGACACCGAGGCCGAGCAGATGATCGCCGCGCAGTGGGACATCCGCTCGATCCCGACGATCATGGCGTTCCGCGACGGTGTGCGCGTCTTCAGCCAGGCCGGGGCCCTGCCTCCGGCCATGCTCGAGGAGCTGGTGACCCAGGTCAAGGCCCTCGACATGGACGAGGTGCGCCGGCAGATCAAGGCGCAGACCCCCGAGGCCTGACAGCAAGTTCGCCCAGACGAAAGGCAGCCGCGCGCGTCCTCACGCGCGCGGCTGTCTTTTTAGTCGGCGGGTCTTTCGCTTCCGGTTACGGGCGCAGCAGTTGCCGCACCCGCGCGGCCTCGCGGGTGAGGTGATCGCGCTCCGGCACACTGGGCGCGACCCGCGCGGCCTCGGCATACAGCTCGGCGGCGACGGCCAGGTCACCGGCGCGTTCGTGCAGGTACGCGGCCGCCGCGGTGTACCGCGGAAGGCCGGGATCGACCTCGGCCAGCGCGGCCAGCCCCGCCTGCGGTCCGTCCGCCTCCCCCACCGCGACGGCCCGGTTGAGCCGCACGACGGGGCTGCCGGTGAGGCGCAGCAGCTCGTCGTACCACTCGACGATCTGCACCCAGTCCGTCTCGGCGGCGCTGCGGGCATCCGCGTGCAGGGCGGCGATCGCGGCCTGCGCCTGGTATTCGCCGAGACGGTCGCGGGCCAGCGCGCGCTGCAGGATCGTCACGCCCTCGGCGATCATCGCGGTGTCCCACAGCGAGCGATCCTGTTCGGCGAGCGGCACCAGGCGACCACCCGGACCGGTGCGCGACGCGCGACGCGCGTGGTGCAGCAGCATCAGCGCGAGCAGCCCCGCAACCTCGGGTTCGTCGGTGAGAGCGGCGAGTTGGCGGGTCAGCCGGATCGCTTCGGCCGCCAGGTCGACGTCGCCGCCGTAGCCCTCGTTGAAGACCAGGTAGAGCACCCGCAGCACGGTCGCGAGATCGCCCGGGCGGTCCAGCGGTAGTCCCGCGAGCTTCCGCTTGGCCCGGCTGATCCGTTGCGCCATCGTCGCCTCGGGAACGAGACAGGCCGCGGCGATCTGCCGGGTCGTCAGTCCCCCGACCGCGCGCAACGTCAGCGCGACCGCCGACGCGGGCGGCAGGGTGGGATGCGCGCACAGGAAGTACAGGTGCAGCGTGTCGTCGGCGGCGGGGATGGGGCCGGGGGCCGGCTCGGCGTCCACGGCCACCTCCCTGCCCCGCCGCGACGATTCGGCGCGGGCCGCGTCGAGGAACTTGCGCCACGCGACGGCGACGAGCCAGCCCTTCGGGTCGCGCGGCGGGTCGTCGGGCCACGTTTCCAGCGCCCGGATCAGCGCTTCCTGCACGGCGTCCTCGGCCGACGCGAAGTCCGCGCCGCGCCAGACGAGGATGCCGATCACCGCGGGCACCAGTTCCCGCAGCAGGGCCTCGTTCACTCGGTCGCCGTGGGTTGCTCGGTGAGGAACGGCCGCACTTCGAGCCATTCGTGGAGCGGTTCGCCGCCGCGGCCGGGCGCGGCCGAGAGTTCCGCGGCCAGCTCGTACGCGCGTTCGCGGGAGTCGACGTCGATGATCATCCACCCGGCGATCAGGTCCTTCGTCTCGGCGAACGGACCGTCCGTCACGGGCGAACGTCCCTCGCCGTCGTATCGCACGAAGGTGCCCTCGGGCGCCAGGGCCTGTGCGTCGACGAACTCTCCGGATTCCTCCAGCCGTGCCGCGAAGTCACGCATGTACCGGATGTGCGCGTCGACCTCCTCCGGCGTCCACCGGTCCATCGGCACCGCGTCGCCGACGGGGTCCGGTCCGCCTCGGTAGTGCTTGAGCAGCAGGTACTTCATGGTTGGCCCTCCTCGGTCACACGGCCCGTGTCGGCCGTTCCTACCCCTGAGACGGAGCCGGGGTCGCGTTCTCGACACCGACCAGCGTGCCGGGTTCCGCCGGACATCGAGACGGATTCGACCGGCCCGTCGGGCGACGCGGTCCGCGGTCAGGATTCGGTGGGACGGGGCTGGGCCAGGATCGCGGACCCGACCCAGCGGCGCAGGTAGCGGCGCATCTCGTCGTCGCTGCGCGGCGGGTGCCCGGGTGAGACGAAGAACGACTGCATCGTGCGCAGCAGGTACTCGACGAGCTCGTGCAGCGACGCGTCGTCGTATCCGTAGCTCTCCCAGTCGACGTCGAAGCGCCGGATCATCGTCATCCCGAACAGCTGCGCCTCGTCGGAGGTCATGCGGTCCGGGACGGCGTTCGAGTACGAACTGGACAGCAGAATGCCCAGATGCGGTGTGCGCCGGACCTCCGCGAGGGTGTAGACCACGCCTTCGGTCATCGCTTCGGCCGGGTCCTCGATCCCCCGGACCTGTTCGGTGAGCCGGTCGAGGAATCCGGCGACCGAGGCGATCGCGGCGGCCTGCATGAGCGCGTCGGCGCTGGGGAAATAGCGGTATACGGTCTGGCGGATGACGCCGAGCGCTTCGGCGACGTCGGCGATGCTGATGGCTGCTCCGGTGCGTCCGATCAGGTCGACGGCGGCGGCGACGATCCGTTCGGATGCTTCCTCGTCGCTAGCCGGGGGACTTCCACCCCACCCACGCCTACCTGCCACTGACTGCTTCCTCGGTCGAGCGAGTCCGGGGATCGGCGTACTCCGGGAAAGCGTGCGCCGGACCCCGCGGACGGAGTGTCGAAGGTAGCACGGACCGCCCCCGGATCCGGTTCACGAAACCCGCGAAACAGATCATACAAACTCTCGATCAAATGTATGATCTGGATCACCGCGTCTCGTCGTGTCCGCACGAGCCCGCACCCCAGCACCACTTCCGAACGACTCCGCTTCTCGAAAGACGAGGTATCGCAAGTGACCGACCTTCAAGTCCGCAAGATGCGTTTCGGGTTCGAGGACCACGACGTGCCGTTCCTGTGGAACGCGGAGAACCCGGCGTTCTCGAGCATGGCCAACGCGGTCTCGTTCCTCGCGGTCGGCTTCGAGAAGATGATCGTGCAGATGATCACCGAGGCGAAACCGCTGATCACCGACTCCGAGATCGCCTCCGAGGCGGACGCGTTCATGCGCCAGGAGGGCCAGCACTCGACCGCGCACCGCCAGCACGTCAAGGCCCTGATCGAGCGGTACCCGGGGCTGCAGGAGACCCTCGACGACGTCATCGGCGCGTTCGACAAGCTCACCGCCGAGACGTCGCTCAACTACCGACTGGCCTACACCGCCGACCTCGAGGCCACCTTCACCCCGGTGTTCAAGCTGATGCTCGACAACGACGCGACCCTGTTCGCCCCCGGTGACGACCGCGTCGCATCGCTGTTCATCTGGCACTTCGTCGAGGAGGTCGAACACCGCAGTTCCGCGCTGATCATCTTCGACGCGATCGTCGGCAGCGATCTGTACCGGATGCGCGTGGCGCCCTCGGTGTTCCGGCACGTGCTGAAGGTCATCGAGATCGCGAGCGAGGGGTTCAACAAGCACGTTCCACTCGAGGAGCGGCAGATCGACGCGATGGCGATGTTCGCGCGGTACCGCCGCAAGCAGGCCCTGCGCCGGCTGATCCCGACCCTGACCGCCGAATACAACGGGCCGATGACCCGCGCGTTCGATCACCTGCCGCTCGGTGAGCAGCTCACCGCGCTCGCGGGGGTGGTGCGCAGCCAGATGCCCAAGCACAATCCCGCGCACGAGAAGCTGCCGGCGCTGGCCGGCGTGTGGTTCGACCGCTTCGACGCCGGCTACGACGTCACCCAGTGGTACACCGCAGACGCAAAGGCCCAGGGGGCCAACTGATGTCGGACCTCTGCTCCCCCACCTTCGAGGATCTCGCCGTCCGGCTCGGCTTCTCGTGCGAGGAGGCCGGCGGGCTCGTCGAGTTCCGCAGCCCCACCGCACTGGAGAACTGGACGCTGCCGGTCCTCGAGGTCACGATCGTCGTTGGTGCCGTCCTCGCGCTGGTGTTCGCCATCCTGCGGCTGCGGCGCCAGGGTGATCCGACGAATCTGGTGCTGTGGTTCGGCGCGACCGCCTACCTGTTCTTCATCGAACCGCCGCTGTACTTCCCGGCCGCGTTCGGCATCGAGGAACACGTCGACACGATGTTCGCGCACAACGTGTTCACGGTGGACTTCATGTGGGGCCGGTTGCCGCTGTACATCGTCGCGATCTATCCGCTGATGGCGACGCTCGCCTTCGAGATCGTCCGGATGCTCGGGGTGTTCACCCGCTACGGGGTGCTGGTCGGCGCCGCCTGCGTCGGCTTCGTGCACCATGCGTTCTACGAGATCTTCGATCATCTCGGCCCGCAGCTGCGGTGGTGGGAGTGGTCGCTCGAGAATCCGATCAACCAGCCGTTCCTCGACTCGGTGCCCATCCCGAGCGTCGTGGTGTTCGCGGCGCTGTGGCCGATGTCGCTGGCCCTGTGCGTGCAGTTCTTCGTCGGCCGCCACGTCGACGCGGGCCGGCACTTCACCGGGGTGGAACTGACGTGGCGCACAGTGGTGATCGGTCTGCTCGCATCGGTCGGCACGTTCGTGCTGCCGCTGCCGGCCACCGTGCTGGGCATCGGCAGCGATACCGTCCGCGGCGCGGTATATCTGGCGGAACTGGTGGTCGTGTCGGTGGTCGCGGTCATCGCACTCGGGCGGCGGTGGCGGGATCTGCGCGCCGCCGACGCCTCCGTGGAACGCCATACCAACCGGTTCGTGCAGGTCTACAGCCTCGTGTACCTCGGGGTGATGGCACTACTGTGGGTCACCGCCCTGCCCGCCTTCTTCGGGGCGGTCGACGGCGTCACCGAGAACGGTGATCCGGTCGGCAACCTCTGGTACACCATTGCGTGCTTCGTCGTCGCATTCGTGTGCGTGGCCGCCACGTTCACCGTGGGTCCGCGCAGCGGCAGCGCTCCGGCCGGAGCGGACCGTTCGTCGACGGCATCCACCGTGTGATGTGCCGATTCACAACACAGTGATGGCGGTCACGTTCGCAACTACAATGACTTCATGAAACATGTCGTCACCTCGGACGCTCGCGACGTGACCGTCGCCGCGGGCGACATCGTCGAATTGCACCTGATGGAACGGTCGTCGTCGGGGTCCACCTGGTTCACCGACCGCATCGGGGACGGTCTCGTGTGGACCAATCTGCGGTATCTGCCGTCGAACAACCCGCTGCCCGGCGCCGGCGCCGAGCGGATCATGACGCTCCGCGCCAAGAAGACCGGTACGTGGCCGGTCTCGATGCGGCTGCGGCCGAGCCGGCACGCAACTGCGAACGAGTACGAACTGCTCGTCAACGTCACATGAGGCACCGGATCCCCGGCTGATGACGAGGACTTGTGACGTCGGCTCGACCGAAGGTCAGAAGTCCTCGTCGATGCACGCCAGCCGATCACCGGCGTTACCGGCTTCGCCCGGCGCCGTCATGGTGTGCTGTGCGTGGATCACGACCGAGTTGGCTCCGTCGTCGCGGAACGTCCAGTCGACGGTGCTCGAGGCCTGCGCGTCGCCGTTGGCGTCGGTGGTGATGTCGAGCCACACCTCGTTCTGCGGGTTCGCGTAGGCGGGATCGGTCGACGGCGACTCGGGTGTCGCGGCCGGATCGGGGGTGTTCTGGTAGTGCGGGCCCGAATCCGACGGCTGCGGTCCGCACGGCCGGGTGTGCACGTGGACACCGAAATCCCGGTTGGGTGCCAGGCCGGTGGCGGACAGGGTGACGGTGGTGCGTCCGTCCTCCTCCTCGGTTTCGACGTCGACTCGCGAACCGACGGGCACCGCCGATTCGTCGTAGGTGAAGGCATCGGCCTCCGGATCGTCGGGCAGCCCGAAGGCGTCCCCACTCATACCCGGGGCCGGGTTCGGAAGGGTCGTGGTGTCCATGCGCTCGGTGGTCGCGGGGGCCGATTCGACCGTGGTTCCCTCGTCGTTGCCGCATCCGGCGGCGAACAACACTGCGAGGCACGCACCGGACACGAGAGCGGTGGTGGTTCGTGTGTTCATACCGGGCGCATACCCGCTCCCCGACCTTTCGGAACCCCGGCACTCGTCGCCGTACAGTGGACGGACCCGGTGGTTCGAACGGAGGGAGCGCGGTGCAGCACGCGACCTTCTACTCTCTCGCGGCCTTGTTCTTGCTCGTCGCTGCGTCCACGTGGTGCCTGGCGCGTCCACACCTCCAGTCGATCCTGTCCGCGGCGGTGACATCGGTGCTGTGGATTCTGCTCAACGGCCCCCTCGAAGGACGGGTGCTCTACTCGGTGACGGCGCATCACGGACTCACCGAAGCCGACCTGCTGGCGGCCGCCGGAATGGGCATCGCGGTGTGGGGCTACCGAGTCGGCGTTCGCGATCGATGATCCGACGCCACAGACCCGTACAGGTATCCATCCAGCAGGAACGCCGCCGACCGTGACGGCGGGTCGACGGCGTTCGGTACATGATCCGCGCTAGTGCGCGGCGGCGTCCCAGCTGCGTCCGTAGCCGACGGACACCTCGAGCGGAACCGACAGCGTGATAGCCGAGTCCATCTTCTCGCGCACCAGCGCCTCGACCTGCTCGCGTTCGTCCGCGGTCACCTCGAGCACGAGTTCGTCGTGGACCTGCAGCAGCATCCGCGAGCGCAACCCCGCCTCGTGCAGCGCCTTGTGCACGTCGATCATCGCCACCTTGATGATGTCGGCGGCCGTGCCCTGGATCGGGGCGTTGAGCGCGGCTCGTTCGGCGACCTCGCGGCGCTGACGGTTGTCGCTGGTCAGGTCGGGCAGGTAACGGCGGCGACCGTACAGCGTCGATGTGTACCCGACCTTCCGCGCCTCCTCGACGACGTTGTACAGGTAGTCGCGCACCCCGCCGAACCGGGTGAAGTACGCCTCCATCTGCTCCTTCGCCTCGTCGGTCGAAATCTTGAGCTGCTGCGCGAGACCGTACGCGCTGAGCCCGTAGGCCAGGCCGTACGACATCGCCTTGACCCGGCGACGCAGCTCCGGCGTGACCTCCTCGATCGGCACCCCGAACGCACGGGACCCGACGAAGCTGTGCAGGTCCTCACCGGTGTTGAACGCCTCGATCAGCCCCTCGTCGCCGGACAGGTGCGCCATGATCCGCATCTCGATCTGGCTGTAGTCCGCGGTCAGCAGCAGGTCGTAGCCGGAACCGACGACGAAGCCGTCGCGGATCTGCCGTCCGGCGTCCGTGCGGACCGGGATGTTCTGCAGGTTCGGATCGGTCGACGACAGCCGGCCGGTCGCCGCGACGGTCTGATTGAACGTCGTGTGGATGCGGCCGTCGTCGGCGATCGACTTGATGAGCCCGTCGACGGTGGTCTTCATCCTGGTGGCCTCGCGGTGCGCCAGCAGGTGCTCGAGGAACGGATGCCCGGTCTTGTCGAACAGGTTCTGCAGAGCGTCGGCGTCGGTGGTGTAGCCGGTCTTCGTCTTCTTCGTCTTCGGCATGTCGAGCTCGTCGAACAACACCACCTGCAGCTGCTTCGGCGAGCCGAGGTTGATCTGCTTGCCGATCACCTCGTACGCGGCGTTCGCGGCGGCAGCGACGTCGGCGGCGAACCCGGACTGCAGATCGTGCAGGTGCTCGGCGTTCACGGCGATGCCCGCGGCCTCGAGGTCGGCAAGCACCGCGAGCAGGGGCAGCTCCATGTCGGCGAGCAGCGCGGTCGACTCGATGTCCTGCAGTTCGCTGTCCAGTGCTTCGGCGAGGTCGACCACGGCCCGGGCCCGCAGGATCGCGTTCTCGGCGGCCTTGGCCTCCACGGCATCCCCGTCGTCGAGCAGCGACAGCTGCTGCTCGCCGCTCTCCTCGACGCGCAGTTCACGCTTGAGGTAGCGCAGCGACAGGTCGTCGAGGTTGAAACTGCGCTGGCCGGGGCGCACGAGGTAGGCAGCGAGCGCCGTGTCGCTGGTGACGCCCGCAAGGGTCCAGCCGCGTCCGCGCAGCGCGTGCATCGCCGACTTGGCCTCGTGCAGCGCCTTCGGGGTGTCGGGGTCGGCGAGCCAGGCGGCGAGCGCGGCGTCGTCCTCGGGGGTGAGGGTCGCGGTGGATACGTAGGCGCCCTCGCCGTCGGCCGCGGCGATCGCGAGGGCCGTCGCATCACCGCCGTAGGGGGTCCCGAGACCGACGACGGACAGCCCGTGCCGCACCCCGGCGACCGCGTGCTCGGCGAGCCAGCCGGCGAGGGCGCCCGGCTCGAGCGCGCCGCCGCGCACCTCGAAGCCCTCCTCGGCTTCGGGTTCGGCGGAGGCGAGGGTCGCGAACAACCGGTCGCGCAGCACCTTGAATTCGAGATCGTCGAACAGGCGGTGGATGCGGTCGCGGTCCCACGGCGACAGCGCGAGCTGCTCCGGCGTGTACGGCAGCGGCACGTCGCGCACCATTTCGGTCAGGCGCCGGTTCATGAGCACGTTGTTGAGGTTGGTGCGCAGGGCGTCGCCGGTCTTGCCGCGCACCTCGTCGACGCGATCCACCAGGTTCGTCAGGCCGCCGAACTCGCGGATCCACTTGGCGGCCGTCTTCTCGCCCACGCCGGGGATGCCGGGCAGGTTGTCGCTCGGGTCGCCGCGCAGCGCCGCGAAGTCGGGGTACTGCTGCGGGGTCAGTCCGTACTTCTCCTCGACGGCCTCGGGCGTGAACCGGGTCAGGTCCGACACTCCCCGCTTCGGGTAGAGCACGGTGACGTCGTCGTTGACGAGCTGCAGCGAATCCCGGTCGCCGGTGACCACGAGCACGCGGTAGCCGAGGGCGGTGGCCTGGGTGGCCAGGGTCGCGATGATGTCGTCGGCCTCGAAGCCCCCCTCGGCCATCACACAGATCCCGAGCGCGTCGAGCACGTCCTTCGTGATCTCGATCTGGCCCTTGAACTCGTCCGGGGCGGAACTGCGCTGCGCCTTGTACTCGGGGTACATCTCGGCGCGGAAGGTCTGCCGGTTGACGTCGAACGCGGCCGCCACGTGGGTGGGCTGTTCGTCGCGCAGCAGGTTGATGAGCATGGATGTGAAGCCGTACACCGCGTTCGTGGTCAGGCCGCTCTGCGTCTTGAAGTTCTCCGCCGGCAGCGCGTAGAAGGCGCGGAAGGCCAGGGAGTGGCCGTCCAGCAGGAGCAGGGTGGGACGGTCGTCGCCCTTCGTGGCGGCGGGAGCAGGCGAGGTGGATGCACGAGTCACAGGAGCCAGTCTAGGGACCCGGCCCGACAGCCTGTGCGGCGATCGCGTCGCGCGCCCGGATCACCGTCGAAAACTCCCCACCACCTGCCGAAATACCCCCTAGGGGTATAGAATGACGGACATGAGCGACGCACACGATCCGGCCACGCAGACCGAGACCTGCCACACCGGCCACGGGTACATGGGAGACAAGAGTCGGTACCTCGCCCGACTCAAGCGGATCGAGGGCCAGGTCCGTGGCATCCACAGGATGGTCGACGAGGAGCAGTACTGCATCGACATCCTCACTCAGATCTCCGCGCTGACCAAGGCACTCGAGGGCGTGGCACTGGGCCTGCTCGACGACCACCTCAAGCACTGCGTCCTCGACGCGGCCCGCCAGGGCGGCGACGAAGGCGAAATCAAGATCAAGGAGGCCTCCGACGCGATCGCCCGCCTCGTTCGCTCCTGACACACGCAACCGCGTCCCGTATTCGATTGGCACACGACGAAACCCAACCGAAACGACGCGGAAATCCCAGAGCCCCGTGCGAGGCGATCACAGCCGCTAGAGTCCGGTTCCACGGCGCCGGTACCCCGGCGCCGTGCTCGACCACCACCCACGCGCGGGAGGACCCGAGTGGCCCGATTCGTCAGACCCGGACGAGGATCGCCGCCGTCACCACGACGGCTCGCCCGGATGCTGTTGTTGCTCCTGCTCACCCTGGCCGCGGTCCTCCCGGGCATCGGCAGCGCGGTCGCGCAGGAACCGACAGCACCGCCCGAACCCACCCCGACGACACCGGCCGACGAACCGGCCTCCGGCGTGCCCGTCGGGGGCAGCCTCAACAACGCGGGCGAACGACTCCCCGGGGTCACGGTGCGGGCACTGGACGCCTCCGGAAACCCGGTCGCGGAGACCACTTCCGGGGAGGGCGGCCGCTGGGAGCTGACCCTGCCGCCGGGCACCTACACCTTCGAGGTGGACACCGAGACCCTGCCGGAGGGGGTCAGCGTGCAGTCCACGGTGGAACGCGCTGTGGTCGCCGGGCGGTCCAATGTGGTGATCTTCTCCTTCGGCGAGGCCCGGTCGGGCACCGGCGTCGACAGCGGAGAGAAGCTGCTGCGCACCGTCGTCGACGGTCTGCGTTTCGGCCTGATCATCGCGATCGCCGGCGTCGGCCTGAGCCTGATCTTCGGGACCACCGGCCTGACGAACTTCGCCCACGGCGAGTTGGTGACGCTCGGCGCCGTCGCCGCGTGGGTGTTCAACGTCAGCTTCGGCATCCAGCTCATCCCGGCGACGATCCTGGCGGTGCTCGTCGGTATCGTCATCGGCCTACTCAACAACGGACTGATCTGGGCGCCGCTGCGCCGACGGCACACCGGCCTGATCGCCCAGCTCGTCGTGTCGATCGGTCTCGCGATCGCGCTGCGCTACCTCATCCTGATCTTCTTCTCCGATCGCACCCAGGCGTTCGCCGACTACCAGGGGCAACGGGAGCTCGAATGGGGTCCCCTGGCGATCACCCCGGTCAACCTCGCGTGCATCGTCATCAGCCTCGTGGTCCTCGTCGGGGTGGCGCTGCTGTTGCAGCGAACCCGGATCGGCAAGGCGATGCGCGCGGTCGCGGACAACCGGGATCTGGCCGCCTCGTCGGGCATCGACGTCGAACGGGTCGTGCGATTCGTTTGGGGACTCGGCGGCGCCCTCGCCGCGCTCGGCGGTGTGCTCTACGGGCTCTCCGAACTCGGCGGCCGCGTGCAGTGGGAGATGGGCTTCAAGCTGCTGTTGCTGATGTTCGCCGGCATCACCCTCGGCGGACTCGGCACGGCCTACGGCGCGCTGGTCGGGTGCGTGATCGTCGGTCTCGTCGTCCAGCTGTCGACCCTGGTGATCAGCCCGGACCTGAAATACATCGGTGGCCTGCTGATCCTCATCGTGATCCTGGTGATCCGACCGCAGGGCATTCTCGGCAGCAGAGCAAGGATCGGGTGAGCCATGGACATCCTCGCCGCACTCCAGATTTCGTTTGCCCAGCTCATCGGGCCGTCCGCGATCTTCTACGCCTTGCTCGCGATCGGACTCAACCTGCACTTCGGCTACGCCGGCCTGCTGAACTTCGGCCAGATCGGGTTCGCCCTGCTCGGCGGCTACGGCGTCGGCATCATGACGGTCACCTACGACCAGCCGCTGTGGCTCGGCATCCTCGTCGGTCTCGGTGCCGCCGCGCTGCTCGCCCTGATCCTCGGTATCCCGACACTGCGACTGCGCGCCGACTACCTCGCGATCGTCACGATCGCGGCCTCCGAGATCCTGCGCCTGGTGTTCCGTTCCACCGCATCCGATTCGGTCACCGGCTCCACCAACGGCCTCTACGGATTCGCGGGGCCGTTCACCGAGTCGAGCCCGTTCGATTCCGGCCGCCAGTACTCGATACTCGGGATGCGCTTCTACGGCGACGACCTGTGGGCGATGGTCATCGGCTGGACCCTCGTCCTGGTGCTGTGCGGATTCGTGTACCTCCTCACGCACAGCCCGTGGGGCCGCGTGCTCAAGGCGGTCCGGGAAGACGAGGACGCGGCCCGGTCGCTCGGCAAGAACGTGTTCGTCTACAAGATGCAGGCCCTCGTGCTCGGCGGTGTCATCGGCGGTCTGGGCGGCATCTTCAACGCCCTGCAGACCAAGTCGATCAATCCGGACTTCTATTCGACGGCGCAGACGTTCTTCGCGTTCGGCGCGCTGATCCTCGGTGGTGCCGCCACGGTGTTCGGTCCGGTCCTGGGCGCCATGCTGTTCTGGTTCCTGCTCGCCATCCCCGACGCACTGCTGCGGCAGGCCATCTCCGGACCGGATCCGCTGCTGCCGCTCACCGAGCAGCAGGTCGGCGCGATGCGATTCGTCCTGCTCGGCGTGCTCATCGCGGTGATGATGGTGTTCAGGCCGCAGGGCATCCTGGGAAACAAGAGGGAGGTGCAACTCGATGCGTGACGTCACCGATCGATCGCCACTCGACGCCGCCACCCGAGCCGCGCTGTTCGCCGCGGTCCCGCAGGAACCCGGGGTGGCCAAACCCGATCCGGTGCTGGTCGTGGACGGCGTCTCCCGCGCCTACGGAGGCCTCAAAGCCGTCGACGTCGCGCACCTCGAGATCCAGCGCGGGTGCATCACCGGCCTGATCGGACCCAACGGCGCCGGCAAGACCACCCTGTTCAACCTGCTCACCGGCTTCGACCGCCCGGATACCGGCACGTGGAGCATGAACGGTGTCGACCTCGGCCGGATGCATCCGCATCGCGTCGCCCGGCGCGGCATGGTGCGTACCTTCCAGCTCACCAAGGCGCTGTCGAAGATGACCGTCCTCGACAACGTGCGTCTCGGTGCAACCGGGCAACGCGGCGAACGGATCGCCGGGGCGCTGCTGCCGTGGACGTGGAAGGCGCAGGAACGCGAGATCACCGAACGCGCACACGAACTGCTGGCCCGCTTCTCGCTGGACGCCAAGGCCGACGACCTGGCCGGGTCGCTGTCCGGTGGTCAGCGCAAACTGCTCGAGATGGCGCGGGCGCTGATGACCGACCCGGAAGTGGTCATGCTCGACGAGCCGATGGCCGGCGTGAATCCGGCGCTCACCCAGAGCCTGCTCGGCCACATCAAGTCCCTCCGCGACGACGGGATGACGGTGGTGTTCGTCGAACACGACATGGACGTCATCCGGGAGGTCTCCGACTGGGTCGTGGTGATGGCGCAGGGCGCGGTGATCGCCGAAGCGCCCCCGGAAGCATTGTCGGGCAACAGCGTCGTGGTCGACGCCTACCTGGGCAGCCACCACGACCAGGCACTCGAATTCGACGCCGAGGGCAACCCGGTCGGCGCGACCGCGGTGCTCGCCGAGGCACTCGAGGAAGCCGTCGTCGCGACTCTCGAGACGGGCGGCGACCTGTCCGAACCGGACGCGGCGGTTCTCGCCGACATGCCAGACGCCCCCGAACCCGGCACCGAGGAGAAGCGGCCGTGACCGAGAACCCTTCCCCCACAACACCCGAGGCCGGGATGACCGCAGCCGAACTGGCCGCGACACCCCAGGAACACGCCCGGCTCGCCGAAGGCGCGCTGTTGCGGGCCGACGACCTCGTCGCCGGATACTTCCCGGGCGTGGACATCCTGCGGGGCTGCAATTTCTTCCTGCGCGAGGGCGAGATCGTCGGCATCATCGGCCCCAACGGAGCCGGCAAATCGACACTGCTCAAGGCGCTGTTCGGCCTGATCCCGGTCCGGCAGGGCGACGTCGTGCTACGCGGCGAGTCGATCGCCTCCGCGCCCGCGCACGTGCTCGTCCGCAAAGGACTGGGGTACGTGCCGCAGACCCGCAACGTCTTCCCGTCGCTCACCATCGAGGAGAACCTCGAGATGGGAATCTACTTGCGGCCCAAGCAGTTCACGGAACGATTCGCGTTCGTCGCCGAGCTGTTCCCACTGCTCGCCGAGCGCCGGAAGATCAAGGCCGGCGCGCTGTCCGGCGGTGAACGGCAGATGGTCGCGATGGGACGGGCACTGATGATGGATCCGTCGGTGCTGTTGCTCGACGAGCCGTCGGCGGGCCTGTCCCCCATGTTCCAGGACGAGGTGTTCATCCGCTGCAAGAAGATCAACGCGGCCGGCGTCTCGATCATCATGGTCGAGCAGAACGCGCGGCGGTGCCTGCAGATCTGCGACCGCGGCTACGTCCTCGACCAGGGACGCAACGCCTACACCGACACCGGCACCAACCTCATGCACGATCCCAAGGTCATCGAACTCTACCTGGGCACGCTCGCGGGCAGCCAGGAGAAGAAGCGGCCCTGAGCCGCGCGGTGTCGGCAACGACTCGGGGCCGGGAATCCTCCGATTCCCGGCCCCGGTCGTGTGCGGTCGCTATTCGCCGACCACGATGAACCCTTCGGTGGTGAGCCTGTTGTCCGGACCGAACAGCAGACTGCCGTAGGACCCGATGCCCGGCTCGCCGGCGTCGACGAAGCTCAGTTCACCGGTGATGCCGTCGTAGTCGATGTTCTCTCCGTTCCGCAGGAGGTCCAGGCACTGCTGGTAGCTCGTGCACTTGGTGCCGTCCTTGGTGACGTCGTTGATGTTCGCGGCGATGTCGACACCGGCCGTCGACTTGGCCTGTTCGGCGGCGAGCGCCGAGATCACCACGGCGTCATAGGATTCGCCCGCGTAGTTGTAATCGATCAGACCGGGATCGACCACCTTCAGCCGGGCCTGGAACTCCGGGCCGACGTCGGTGAGCGGGGTGGTGCCGCGCATGCCGGCCAGCAGGCCGGGGGCGATGTTCTCGCCGAGCGCGTTACCCATGTTGCCGTCCACGCCGTACACGTGCATGCCGTCGGACGGGCCGATCCCCACCTCGTGCATGCGGGTAATGATCTTCGCGGACTCCTCGAAACCGATGAGCGCCACCGCATCCGGCGCGAAATCGCGGATCTGGTCGACCTCGGCGTTGAACGACTGCGCGTTCGGGTCGTAGATGATCTTCTGGATCTGATCCTCGGGAATACCGGCCTCGACGAGGTTGTCGACCGTGTTCGCGGCCAGACCCGTCCCGTACGGATCGTTGAGGGCGATCACCGACACCCGCTGCGCGCCGTCCTCGGCGATGAGCTGGGAAAGCGCCTGGGCCTGCAGCACGTCGGTGGGCGCGGTCCGGAAGTACATGCCCTTGTCCGGATAGCAGACGAACTGGTCGGAGGTGTTCGCCGGTGAGAACATCACGACGCCCGCACTGACGATCTTGTCGAGCACCTTCAGGGACACCGAGGACGAGGCCGCGCCCACGATCACCTGGGTGCCGGCGGCCAGTTCGCGGTCGACGGTGGCGTTCGCGGTGTCCGTGGTGGTGTCGCCCGAGTCGCCGGTGACCAGTTCGACCGGCTGGCCGAGCACTCCGCCGGCGGCGTTGACGTCGTCGACCCCGAGCCGGGTACCCGCGACCATCGGCGGTCCGAGGAACGACAGGCTGCCCGTTTCCGGCAGCAGGGTGCCGATCCGCAGCGGCGTGGTCACGGGTGTCGCGCCGGCGGTCGCCTGGTCGGGCTCGCAGTCGGTGGTAACCGTGGTCGTGCCGTTCGACGTGCCCTCGGCACTGTCCGAGGAGGAATCGCTGTCCGAACTGCAACCGGCGAGCGCCAGAGACGCCGCCCCCAAGAGCGCAGCGGCACGGACGATGGTCCGTTTTGCCATCCAACTCTCCTTCTGTCGACCTCAACGCATCCCGGTGGATTCACCGGATGGTGGGTCGAAACATAACCGTCGGACGCGCGCGGCGAACCACGCCGAAATCGTTGTGATCCGACCGTTATACAGAGGGAGGAAGAATTGACGCAGCCGTAACGACCGGGGCGAGGGCTCAGCCCCCGTTCTCGGCCCCGAGCGTGTCGATGACGACCTGAGCGACCTGCTTCATCGTGGTCCGGCGGTCCATCGCCGCGCGCTGGATCCACCGGAACGCCTCAGGCTCGGTCATCGCATGCTTCTCCATCAGCATGCCCTTGGCACGGTCGACAAGCTTGCGGACCTCGAATCGTTCGCTCAGTCCGGCGATCTCCTTCTCGAGCTCGCGGATCTCGGCGAAGCGGCTGGCGGCCACCTCGATCGCGGGAACCAGATCCGACTTCGAGAACGGCTTGACCAGATATGCCATCGCGCCGGCGTCGCGGGCACGCTCGACGAGCTCGCGCTGACTGAACGCTGTGAGAATCACCACGGGCGCGATCCGACGCTCGGCGATCTCGGATGCGGCGTCGATTCCGTCGCGGCGCGGCATCTTCACGTCCATGATGACCAGATCCGGCTTCAGCTCGGCCGCAAGCTCGACGGCGCGCTGCCCGTCACCGGCTTCCCCGACGACGTCGTAACCCTCTTCGCGCAGCATCTCGACAAGATCGAGCCTGATCAGCGCCTCGTCCTCGGCGACCACGACCCGGCGGGGCGTGGTGGAGTTCTCGTGCGGGGCGGCTGTCATCGTCGGCCTTCTCCTCATCGCTCGCGTCGTTCGGGCCACCTCCGGGATCGAAGGCGATCGATAGAAGGGTACCGGTGTTTGACCGTTCCGCCCGATCCCTTACAGTGGTCTCCGCACGACGCCCCCGTATCCCAATTGGCAGAGGAAACGGATTCAAAACCCGTCCAGTGTGAGTTCGAGTCTCACCGGGGGCACCACCACTGATTGCGCCTTCTGCGCTCGTGCGCCTTTCTGGCCCCTCCGGCCGCCACTCCGACACACCGCGCCCGAAATCGGGACGAATCGACCCATACCCGCTAGGAAGGGAAGGTTGGTATTCGGAGTTCGACGATGCGGAAGGAAGTTTCAATGGGGAGACGAACGATCCAACGCACGGGTGCGTCGATCCTGGCCGCCGCCGGCGTGGCGGCTGCACTGGCGATCGGAGGGGGCGGTGTCGCCAATGCGGCGACGTCGACGACGATGACGTGCGGAAGCGCGAACCCGCTGCCGTGGGCTCCGCCGTTCACCTGGACGATCACCGCCGGTTCCGGGGAATCGCTGCCGCCGAACGGGAATGCGCTCGTTCCGTCACTGCTGCTCAGCGGCGGCAACGAACTGCCGGCGCCGCCTCCGGGTCTCTTCCCGAGCATCGGGCCCAACTGGTACGGCACGCAGGTCATCGTCGATTGGCACAACAACACCACCGGGGAATCCGGGCGCTCGGTCAGCGAGCAGGCTGCCTGGCAGCAGAAGCCCGGCATCCCGATCAACCGGACGTTCACGGGGGTCGGGAACGTGGACTTCACGGTCACCACGCAGACCGGCGGGGGTTGGTGGTTCCTCAACACACAGAACGCGGTGTGCAGGGGCAACATCGACATCGTGCCCGGTCGCTGACCCGGACGATTCTCGCGGGCGGAACCACATCGCGTGGTCTCGCCCGCGAGCCGTCTCCGCTCGCCCTAGGGTGGGTCGTACATGATGACCGACCTATCGGGAGGTGACGACGATCGTGGACCTGGTGATCGCGCGCAATCCCGATCCGGGTTCGAGCCTGAAGTTCCTGATGCGCCTGCCGCTCGAGGGCGGACTCGTGTTCCGCACATCCGACACGTGGCCGCGCACCAAAGCGCTGTTCTGCTATCCGGTTCCGGCCGACGAATGGCCCGAGGAGCCCGATGTGGTCGAGCGCGTGGGTGTGCGGTCGTGTGTACGACGGGGTGCCGCAATCGATCTCGTCGTCGACCGGAGCCGGGAGAACCGCTCCCAGGTCGTGTTCACCAAGGCCCGTGGCCGCGACATGGTGTTCTGGCAGTCGCCGCGCACCCGCAAGCAGGCCCGTCCCCAGGTCCGTACCCCCACCGCCCGCGCGGCGGGGCTCGCCGATCTGACCATCGTCGTCGACTCCCACGAGCGCTACGCCTACAAGTTCTCGGGCCAGCAGGTCACCACGCTCATCCGTCCGTTGACGTGTGGCGACTACGGTCTCTTCTCCGACGAGGGCCTGGTCGCCTCGGTGGAGCGCAAGTCGCTGTCCGATCTGGTGTCGAGCCTGACCAACGGCAAACTGCGGTTCGCGATGGCCGAACTTGCTGCTCTGCCCCGCGCCGCGGTGGTCGTCGAGGACCGCTATTCGGCGGTGTTCAAGGTGAGCTGGGTTCGTCCCGCCCTGGTCGCCGACGGTCTCGCCGAGCTGCAGGTCCGCTATCCGAATGTGCCGATCGTGTTCTGTGAAACCCGCGCGCTCGCCGAGGAATGGACGTACCGCTTTCTCGCGGCCGCACACCAGTGGGCCGAGGACGACGTCGTCGCGCGCGAACGCATCGTCCCGGATGCCCACAAGTCCGTCGGGACCGCACCCGATCCCGCTTCGACCTCGGCAGATCCCAGCACCGCGCAGGTACGCGCGTGGGCGCGCGCCGCCGGCCTGGTGGTGCCGGACCGAGGAAAGCTGCGTCCCGAGGTGTGGGCGGCGTGGCGCGACGCGCACCCCGCGCCGGACGACGCCTGAACGGCACTTGCTGGGGTTGATGCGGGCGGAAATGGCGGTTGACGTACCGATATGTCGGTACGTCAACCGTCACTCGGGGCATCTCCGGCAGTCCGCCGATCAGCGGCGCAGTTCCACCACCGAGCCCATCCGGCCCAGCTTGTGCGGATTGCTGATGCCGTAGATGCGGGTGATCCGTCCGTACTCGACCGCGACAGCACCGACGACGGTCGCCCCGGCGGCCTCGATGCGCAAGCCGGGCATCGCGTTGACGTCCACGCGGGTCACGGTGAATCCGGGGATGTTCGCGAAACGCACCAGCAGCGACGCCAGGACCTCGGCCCCCACGATCGGTTTCCGCGCCGCCCGGACGATCCCGCCGCCGTCGGCGATCGCGACGACATCGGGAGCGAGGACCTCGAGCAGGCCCTGCAGATCGCCGGTGGACACCGCGGTCAGGAACTTCTCGACGACCACGGCCTGCTCATCCGGGTCCACCTGCATACGGGGCCGCCGCGCGGTCACGTATTCCCGGGCCCGGTGCGCGATCTGACGAACCGCCGCCGGACTCTTGTCGACCGCCCGGGCGATCTCGTCGTACGGGGTGTCGAAGACCTCGCGCAGCACGAACACGGCGCGTTCGACGGGGGCGAGCGTCTCGAGCACGGTGAGCATCGCGATCGAGACGCTCTCGGCAAGCTCGACGTCCGCCCCGGCGTCGGGCCCGGTGAGCAGCGGTTCGGGGAGCCATTCCCCGATGTAGTCTTCGCGGCGACGCGTCGCCGCCCGCAAATGGTTGAGCGAGAGTCGGGTGACGATCCGGACCAGGTAGGCCCGGGCGTCCACCACGTCGGATCTTTCGACGCCGGCCCACTTCATCCGGGTCTCCTGGACGACGTCCTCGGCGTCGGCGGCGGAGCCGAGCATCTCGTAGGCGACTGTGAACAGCAGGCTGCGGTGGGTGACGAACGGATCGTCGGTCATGCGTTGCCCGATGGGGTGGCGGACGGAGTGGCGAGAGGTTCGAGACCGCAGCTCGACGCGTACTCCTGCGATTCGATACCGAATGCGACGTTGGATCGGGTCGCGGTATTCGCCAGCGCGATGTACATGGTCAGTTCGACGAGCGCCTCGGCCCCGAGGGCGTCGAGCAACCGTGCCGACAGTTCGTCGCTCACGGTCGGTGGCGTCCGGGTCATCGCCTCGGCGTAGTCCATGACATCGCGCTCGAGCGGTGAGAACACGTCGGATTCGCGCCACCGGGGCACCTCGCGCACCTTCGCCACGTCGAGTCCCCTATTGCGGGATTCGAAGTAGCCGTAGTCGAGGCAGAAGCCGCATCCGACGAGGCTCGCCACTGCCATGTGCGCGAACGACTTGAGATTCGCGTCGCAGCGATCCCATTTCTGCGCCTTGCGGCCCATGCCGACGCTGAAGTTCATCACTTTCCGGTTGTGCCACAGGACGCCGATGCCGTCGGGCACGTCACCGAGCATTCTGCGCGCCATTCGTGTGACGAGTGCGCCGTAGATTCCGGTCAGCTCTGCCTTGGGGATTCTGGGTTCGCCGGTCATGGTGGGCTCCTCGGGTGCCGGTACAGGGACACCATGTAGACACCGGCCGCGCCCCGCCTGTGACAGGCCGGGATCAGATCATGAATTCAGCGAGGAGCACGCACGTGAGGGTGACGATCGCGACGACGAGGCCGACGAGCAGCGATTCGGTGAGGACGCCCGCGGGCACACCGGCGACGAGCGCCGCGCTTCCGACGGTTCCGGCCACGTGACGGACGCGAGAAACGGGCCGCTCGAGCGGCTGAACATGATCTGGAGCAGTGGTCATCTGAGCCTGCTTTCGACGCTGAACATTCATCGGCGGCCGCCCACCCGGCCCTCCGCGGCACCCCCGGCGCGCCGCACTGCACTCGGACTGCGGACATCGAGAATGCCGAATTCTCTGTGCTGCTTACAGAGTCGGCGTCCACACCGAAATGCTCCCCACTCGCGAACCGGTGACCTGAGGGCCAAAGGCTGCGCGAACGTGTCAATCTTATCCGCTGTGACATACATCTCGCAACGGAACTGTGATCTGCGACATTCCATGGAGGGCTTTGGTCCCCAATCGGAGACCCATTCGCAACACGAAATCCGTTACGTTGCCTAAGTTGTCACCGCACGCGATCGGT
Source organism: Rhodococcus sp. NPDC003383 (assembly GCF_053589115.1). Lineage (NCBI taxonomy): Bacteria > Bacillati > Actinomycetota > Actinomycetes > Mycobacteriales > Nocardiaceae > Rhodococcus > Rhodococcus sp. NPDC003383. Next base: position 35,314 of record NZ_JBSFRG010000045.1, read on the forward strand.
GACGGCCCACTGTCCACCGCCGCGGAGTTCGAGGATCCGGTCGTGGAATCCGTCGAGCGTGCTCCGATGACCGACACTCACGATCACCGACTCGGGCAGCGCCTCCCGCAACGTGCGATACAGCGAGTTCTCGAGTCCTTCGTCCACGGCGGCGGTCGCTTCGTCGAGGAACACGATCGCCGGTTCCGCGAGCAGGATCCGCGCGAAGCCGAGGCGCTGCTGCTCCCCGGGCGACAGGATGCGGGTCCAGTCCGCCGCCTCGTCCAGCCGGCCCACCAGGTGCCCGAGTTGGACTCGTTCCAGAACCCGGCGCAGCGCGGCGTCGTCCCTGCCGACCTCGGCGGTGTCGGCGGGGTCCGGATAGGTGAGTGCGTCGCGCAGCGTCCCGAGCGGCATGTACGGCTGCTGCGACAGGAACAGCGCGTCACCGGCGGGGCGCCCGACCGCGCCGTGCGCATGCGGCCACAGTCCCGCGACCGTGCGCAGCAGGGTGGTCTTCCCGCTGCCCGACGCCCCGCGCACCAGCAGTGCCTCGCCCGGCTCGACGTTCAGCGACAGGTCGGTGACCAGCGGGTCCCCGGCGGGAGTGGTGACGGACAGGCCGCTCAGGTCCAGACGCTCCCCCTGCTCGGTCGCGGCGAGGGTGGGCAGCTTCCCCGCCCGGTCGGTCGTGTCGAGCAAGCCCGTGAGACGAATCGTGGTGGCCCGGAACGCGGCGAAGTCGTCGTAGGACTCACGGAAGAACGACAGCGAATCGTGCACCTGACCGAACGCGTTGGACGTCTGCATCACGTCGCCGAGGGTCACCTGACCGGCGAACAGCCGCGGCCCCTGAACGAGGAACGGGAAGATCACCGAGAGCTGATTGACGGCGAGGTTGAAACCGTTGAACTTCAGAGTCCGGAACACCAGTCGCCACCAGTTCCGGATGACCGCGGCGAATTTCGCGAGCAGGCCACCGCGTTCGACGGGTTCCCCGCGGTAGAACGCGATGGACTCGCCGTACTCGCGCACCCGGACCAGCGCGTAGCGGTAGGTCGCGCCGAGTTTCTCGTTGAGGAAGTTCAGCCTGATCAGGGGCCGGCCGATCCAGAACGCGACCGCGGTGGTGACCAGGACGTAGATGAACACGAGAAAGACCATCAGGCGCGGAATCTCGACGCCGAAGAGTGTCATCGGACCGGACAGGTCCCAGAGGATGCCGGTGAAGCTCACGATCGACAGCACCGCGTTGACCGCCCCCATCGACAGGACCCGGGTCGTGGTGACGAAGTCCGTGATGTCGACCTGGATCCGCTGGTCTGGGTTGTCGACCGGGTCGTCGACGAAACGCTCCCGGTAGTAGGCCCCGGAATCGAGCCAGCGATCCACGAGCCGTTCGTTCAGGTGGGTACGCCAGTTGATGTCGAGGGTCTGGCCGACGAGATAGACGACGAGGGCGCGCAGCACGTGCACCGCGGCGAGGAGCGCGAAGATCCGCATGAATCGCCAGAACGCCGGCTCGTCGAGATTCTGGATCGCGGTGTAGAAGTCGTTGTACCAGTAGGAGAACAGCACGTTCATCCGCACCGCGAACACCGTCAGGAACAGCACCAGCGCAGCCAGTCCGAGACCGGCGGTTCCGGCGCGGGGATCGAAATACGACGCTGCGATGCGCCACCATTGCCGTCCCCAGCGGGTGAAGCGCACCAACGCTGCGATCACGGCGACGGACACGACGAGTGTGATGACGAAGGCCTTCACCGTCCACAGGGCGCTGTCGACGACGACCGTTGACCACTCCACCATTTCCGGACCCCCGTTTCATCGACAATCGCCGGGTTCCGGACAAGGATCACCCGCGTCGGCGGGCGGACATGCGGAAATGGGGAATTCTTCGGCAAGGACTCCGGATCAGCCGATGCCGCGCTGCCGCCGCCGCCATTGCACGGCCGCGGACAACACGCGGATGCCGACGGCGATGAGGACCAGGTTGGCGATCATCTGCACCGAGACCACGACCCGTGCCGGTTGGGTGACGGCGGCGATGTCACCGAAGCCGACGGTCGCGAACACGGTCAGGCAGAAGTAGAGGGCGTCGATCCGGGTCAGTGGCTCGTCGAAGCTGCCGGCGCTCACCACCGACATCCGGAAGTACACCGTCGCGAACAGCATGAGGTAGAACGCGACCACGGTGGTGAGCGCCTCGACCGCCTGCGCCCCGGGATATTCGGAGGCCATGATCCGGCGGAGCTGCCACCAGCCCAGGGCGACGACCACGAGAAGCCCTGCGGCAAGCGCCACTGCAGCGGACAGGTCGCCGACGTGGTCGAGGGGCACGAGGAAGTAGACGAGCAGCAACCCCACCGTGGTCAGGGACGGACGAGCCAGGGCGTAGAAGACGATCCGCCACCGGTCCCGTCGCGACAGCGGTTCGGGTCGACCGGAAGCGTCGTCCGGCGGGCTCGGCGACCCTGCGGCTTCGACCATGGCGCCACCTGATTTCCGCGACCGTGGGTGACCAGCAACGCAACGGATCCAGGGTAGGTGACTCCCCGGCACCGGGCAGCGATGTCGGCGAAACCCTGCGAAGGCGTTCGTCGTCGATGCTCAACCCGATCGGACGCCGCGCCAGCCCCCGGAAATCGACCTGTTCCTCCATCGCGGGCGATAGCGTCGACACACGTGAACCGAGTAAAGGAGCGGAACCCGTGGTGACGCAGAAGCGTGAGGTGTGGTCGGGGCGGTCGGTGTTCATCATGGCGGCGATCGGCTCGGCCGTCGGCCTGGGAAACATCTGGCGGTTCCCCTACGTCGCCTACGAGAACGGTGGCGGCGCATTCCTGATCCCGTATCTGGTGGCGCTGCTCACCGCCGGTATACCCCTGCTGTTCGTCGACTACGCGATGGGCCACAAGTTCCGGGGGTCCCCGCCGCTGGCGTTCCGTCGCCTGGCCCGCGGCAGCGAGTTCCTCGGCTGGTGGCAGGTATTCGTGTGTTTCGTCATCGGCGTCTACTACGCGGTGATCGTGGCCTGGGCGGCCTGCTACACCTACTTTTCGATCTCCGAGGCATGGGGTGACGATCCCGAGCGCTTCTTCCTGAACGACTTCCTGCACACGAACCCCGACGCCTCGTTCGGCCTCGAATTCGTGCCGGGTGTCTCGTGGCCTCTGCTGCTGGTGTGGGTGGCCGTGCTCGGCGTGCTCGCCCTCGGAGTCCAGCGCGGCATCGGAAACGCCAACCGGATCTTCGTGCCGCTGCTGGTCGTCCTGTTCGGCACCCTCGTGATCCGGGCCCTGTTCCTCGACGGTGCGGTCGAGGGCCTGAACGCCTTCTTCACCCCGAACTGGGACGCACTGACCGACACGGGCGTCTGGATCGCGGCCTACGCGCAGATCTTCTTCTCCCTGTCGGTGGCGTTCGGCATCATGCTCACCTACTCGTCGTACCTGAAGAAGCACACCAATCTGACCGGCTCGGGTCTGGTCGTGGGCTTCTCCAATTCGAGCTTCGAGGTGCTCGCCGGTATCGGCGTGTTCTCGGCCCTCGGCTTCATGGCGCAGGCACAGGGCGTGCAGGTGAGCGAGGTCGTGTCGGGAGGTATCGGACTCGCGTTCATCGCGTTCCCGACAATCGTGTCGCAGATGCCGGGCGGACCGCTGTTCGGCGTGCTGTTCTTCGCGTCCCTCGTGTTCGCCGGGTTCACCTCGATGATCAGCATCATCCAGGTAACGCTGTCGGCATTCGAGGACAAGACCGGTCTCGGGAAGGTACCGGCGGTCCTGATCATCGGCGGTTTCTCGGCGATCGTGTCGCTGCTGCTGTTCCCGACGACCACCGGATTGAACACCCTCGACGTCGTCGACAGGTTCGCGAACCAGTTCGGCATCGTCGGGGTGGCGTTCGTGGCGGTCGTCGTCATCGCGTGGGTTCTGCGTCGCCTGCCCGAGCTGCGCGATCACCTGAACTCGGTGTCGTCGTTCCACGTCGGGACGATCTGGCAGGTCTTCGTCGGGGTGATCACCCCGATCGTGCTCGGCTACATGCTCTTCAGCGAGATTCGCGACCGTATCCGGGAGGGATACGGCGGGTTGCCGGGCAATCTCGTGACGACGTTCGGCTGGGGGGTGCAGGCCGCGGTCCTCGTGCTGGCGATCGTGATGTCGTTCGTTCCCTGGCGTCGTGACGTCGACCTCGGTTACGAGGAGGACGAGAATCGGCCCGACGCCGTGGCCGCGGGAACCGAACCGGGAGGAAACCTGTGAACACCTCGGCGATCGTGATGATGATCCTGGCCCTGGCCACATTGTGGGGCGGGTTGATCTCGAGCGTGATCCATCTGCGGAATCACCCCGACGAACCGAAGTGACCACCCCCTGCTCGTGCGCGGTTTCGGTAGCCACCGCTACCGAAACCGCCCACGGGGGCGGGCGGCAACCCGTGGGCGGGCGCGAACC
>NZ_JBSFRG010000046.1:0-38732 GCF_053589115.1 Rhodococcus sp. NPDC003383
CCCATTTCTCCCCCCCTCCGTGGGGGGCGTTTTTTGGTTCGGCCCCCCAACAAAAACCGCGCACGGGGGGCGACTACTGGGCGGTGAGCCCACCGTCCGCCGTGACGGTCGATCCGGTCATGTACGACGACTCGTCCGAGATCAGGAAGGCGATGACCGCGGCCATCTCGTCGACCTCCGCGCGGCGCTGCAGCGGAGTCTGCGCCAGCGCCGAACTCGTGACACCGCCGGACTCGCGGGCCTTGCGCGCGAGCGGCGTGTCGACGACGCCGGGGCACAGTGTGTTGGCTCGGACGCCCCGGTCCGCGTAGCCGACGGCGATGGACCTCGTCAATCCGAGTACACCGGATTTCGAGGCGTCGTAGCCGCACGTGTTGGTGTTCGCGGAGATCAGCGACGCGACCGACCCGATCGTCACGACCGACGACCGCTGCGCCTCGAGCATGTGCGGTAGCGCGGCGCGGACCGAGAGGAACGATCCGGTCAGGTTGATGTCGACGACGGCATTCCAGTCCTCCACCGACATTTCGTGCACGAGAGCCGATTTCGCGATCCCGGCGCAGGTGACGATGCCGTCCAGTCCACCCAGGGCGGCGGCGGCCTCGTCGACCGCGGGACCGATCGAGTCCGGATCGGACACGTCCGCCGCGACGGCGACCGCCGTCGCACCCGCCGCGGTGATGTCGTCGGCGAGGGCCTTCGCCGCGGCCTCGTCGAGGTCGAGGACCGCGACCGCGGCGCCCTCGTTCGCCAGACGACGGACGGCGGCCGCACCGATTCCTCCGGCGCCGCCGGTGACGAGAACCCTGCGACCCTGATTGCGTGCGTTGCTCATGGAGTTTCCTCTCAGCTGATGCGGAGTCCGCAGTCGACGGGAATCGAGACACCGGTGACGTACCGCGCCTCGTCCGAGGCCAGCCACAGCACCGCGTTCGTGATGTCCTCGGGTTCGACCCACGCCAGGTCCATGATGTTGCGGTGCCGGGCCCGCTCGCGCAGGTCCTCGATCGTGGGGTTCTCCAGGTCCGGGCAGAACACGCGCAGGGTGGACTCGCTGAAGAGCATGTCGGTGCCGACATTGCCCGGATGCACTGCATTGACGCGGATACCCTGCCCACCGTATTCGGCCGCGAGCGTCTGCATCAGGCCGACGACGCCGTGCTTGGACGCGTTGTAGTGCGCGACGTTGCGCGAACCGTTGTAGGTGACGACCGAACTGGTCAGGACGATCGATCCGCCGCCGGTCTCGAGCATGCGGGGGATGACGGCCTTGGTCGTCTTCCACACGCCGGTGAGGTTGACGTCGATCATGTCCTGCCACTCGTCCTCGGTCAGCTCGACGGTGGGACGGCAACCGCAGATGCCGGCGTTCGCGCTGACGATGTCGATGCGGCCGAGCTTCTCGACGGCATCGGCGGCCGCGGCGTCGAGGCCGGCCTGATCGCGCACGTCGACCTTGCGGGTGATGATGCGGCGCCCGGTGGCCTCGACGAGGCGGACGGTCTCGGCGAGGTCCTCCTCGCTCGCCATGCCGTAGGTGAGCGAGGCGATGTCCTCGCACGCGTCGGTGGCGTAGATGTCGGCGCCTTCCCGGGCGAGCCGGAGGGCGTGGGATCTGCCCTGTCCGCGCGCGGCACCGGTGATGAAGGCGACCTTTCCGGCCACTCGTCCCTGTGTGTGCATGATCGCTGTTCCTCCGGTGGTTCGGTGTCTGTCAGTTCATTCCCAGCAGCCGCGCCGGCGTGTCACACGTCATGACGCGCAGGTCGTCCTCGTCGACGCCTTCGTCCCACAGGGCGTTGACGTAGGAGTGCAGGCCTGCGGCCGGATGCGGGACCTTCGTGGTCCAGCCGTAGTCTGTTGCGAGCACGACCTTTTCGGCGTCGAGACGACGCAGTGCCGCGACGACGTCCGCGAACACCGACGGCTCGCCCATGCACGTGTGCGCGGCGAACTCGATGTGCGCGCCGAGGCCGGCGAGCTCGGTGACCTCCTGGATGGTCAGTCGGGGACCGGTGGTCGCGTGCATGGCGTGCGTGACGAGGACGCGGCCGCGTGTGCCGTATTCGCGCGCGACCGCGAAGTGTTCGGCGGTGGAGACGTGGCCGGTGGCGAGCACCGCGTCGTACTGCGTGATCAGATCCAGGATCGTCCGGACCTCCGGCAGCAGTTCGCCGTCGGCGTCGATCACCCGGATGCCCTCCTGCACACCGAAGAACGCGTTCACCTTGGCCGGTGCGTCCTGCTGTGAGGAGATCGTGGGCAGCCACACCACTTTCGCGCCCGCACGCAGCGCGCATTCGACTGCGTGCGGGTTGAGTCCGCCCACCGGGTGATCGAGGCAGATCCCGGAGATCGACTGCACCTCCGGCACTGCCTTGTTCGCCAGATGCGCGGCGACGGTGGAGGGGAACTCGTGAGCCTTGAGGACGATCGCTTTCATCCCGTGATCGGCCGCTTCGCGCGCGGCCTCGACCGGGTCGACGGAGTGCGGCGTCTTGGCAGCCATTTCCACGAGCGGTTCGGGCCCGAAGTGGCAGTGCATGTCGATCGCGCCGTCGAGTGCGATGGCGGCTGTCCCCGAGCGGCGTTCGGTCATCGTGTACCTCTCCTGCTGTCGAAGCCCACCGGATCCGGCCGATGGAAACGGAACGCCCCGGAGCGGGAGTCGATCCCGGCTCCGGGGCGGTCGGTGTTCGTCCGATCAGGACGGGCGGTGCGGGAGGAGAATCTCCTCGTAGAACCGATCGACGTACGGCTGGATGTCGATCTTGTCCGGGCTGTACCAGGTCGCGAAGCCGTTGTAGTCCGTCTCGTTGGTGTATCCGAGTTCGGTGACGATGCCGCTCCACTTGTCGGCGGTGTCACGGACGGTTCCGACGAACGCCTGCCCGTCACCGACCGCGGGGTTCTCCGCGATCGCGTCGACGATCTTGTCGTTGGCCGCCTGCAGCGCCGTGCGGGCGTCGTCGGCGAACGGCACGATCTTGCCGCCGTACTGCTGGATGCTCGCGACGGATTCGACTGTGACCGGCCAGATCTTGCCCTGAATGCTGCCGGTGACGAAGGCGTCGAGGCGATCCCACAGCAGCTGCTGCGCGACGAGCGGAAGCGATTCCCACACATCGAGGTTCATCGCCATGTTGCCGCTCGGCACGGCCAGACCGGCCTCCGGGTCGATCACCGTCTGGGGCGCGACCTCGACGATGCCGCCGATCTGCGCGGCGGCGGGGCTGAGCATCGAGCAGTCGATGACGCCGCGCTGCAACGCCTCGTACGCCTCGGTGTAGGCGACGGAGGTGGGAGTGGCACCGAGGGCGGCGACCTCCTGGTTGCCGGCGGTGCTGCCGACGGAGACGCTGCGGCCGGCGAAGTCGGGTAGGGCGGTGCGAGGCTGCGCGCAGAACAGCGCGTTCATGCCGGCGTTGTAGGCCGGCATCATCAGCTTGAGTCCCTTGTCCTCGAACTCCTCGACGATCTCGGGTGTCGACAGGGCGACGTCGGCCGGCCACGCGTTGGACTGCAGGACGCCGGTGACGACGCTCTGGTCCGACAGCACGCTTGCGTCGAGCAGCGCCGAGGTCGCCGGGAACTCCTTCGGCTCGTACACGGCGAGGACCTGGCCGATGTCGAGACGGCCGTCGACGATGGCGTTGTCGATCTCGGTCGACTTCGCGATCGCGTCCGAGTAGGCGATGTCGAAGGTGATCTTGCCGTCGGACCACTCCTCCACCGCGGAGGTGTACGCGTCGATGAACGCACCGCCGGTCGAGCCCTTGGTGCTCGGCGACTGTGTGTGCAGCACGATCGGGTCGACGTCCGCGAACGCGGCCTTGTATTCCTCCATGGTGGCACCGAAGGCGACGCCTTCACCGCCGCCCGAGCTACCGCCCGAGCCGGATTCGGCACATCCCGCAACCGCGAGTGCGCCGGCCACGGCGAGGGCCCCGGCCCGTACGAATGTCCCTGCCCGCCTGGCGAACTTGGTCACTGGAACTCCCTTGTCGAGAACTGACGCGGACCGGCGGCGGTGCCGTCGTCCACACTGCGTGAGTCACGTGATCCCGCTCACAACAGTGCTAATCATGCGTCTCAATTGGCCTGTCTGTCAAGATCTATGCGCCTGAATTCGCCCGGCCTGGCCGCGGGCTACTCGGCGGTGACGCCGCCGTCCACGAGAATCGCCTGACCCGTCACGTACGACGCATCGGGTGACGCCAGGAACGCGACCACCGAAGCGATCTCCTCCGGCTCGCCGTAGCGGCCCAGGGGTACCGACAGCGGCTTCGACGGATTCCGCACCGTGCCCTCGGTCGGGACGATCGCGGCGGTGTTGGCGCTCAGATTGGTGCGCACGGCGCCCGGGCACACGCTGTTCACCCGGATGCCCTGCGGCGCATACTCGACCGCCAGCGTCTGCGTGAGCATCTTCACCCCGCCCTTCGAGGCACGATAGGGCGCGAGCCCGCCCTGGGTCGCGACGAACGACGACGTCGAACCACACGTGACGATCGAGCCTCCGCCGCGGCGCAGCAGCGACGGCAGCGCGGCCCGGATCGTGAAGAACGTGCCGGACAGGTTGATGTCGAGGACGCCGTACCAGTCGTCGCGGCTGATCTCGTGGCTGTCGACCCGGGCACCACTTACCCCCGCGGCGGTGAAGACCACGCTGATCTCACCGAGCTCCGCGACCACCGACTCCACGATCGACGCGAGCTCGCCGTCGTCACGGACGTCCGCCGCGAAGGACAGCGCGGTGCCACCGGCAGCGCGGATCTTCTCGGCGGTCGCCTCGGAAGCGTCCCGGTGGACGTCGACGATCGCGACCGCGGCACCTTCGGCCGCGAGACGGACAGCGGAGGCCGCCCCGATCCCCGAGCCCCCGCCGGTCACCAGTGCGACGTCACCGTCGAGTCGCCGCGGCGTGGTCGTCATGAGAGTCTCCGTTCGTGGTGAGGTACGGCGTCAGATGCCGACGAGGTCGGCGAGCCTGGCGGTGTGCGCGGCGACGCTCCCGAAGAGCGGCTCGATCGCCTTGGCCCGGCGGAAGTACAGGTGCGGGTCCGCTTCCCACGTGAACCCGATGCCGCCGTGCACCTGGATGTTGTGGCCGGCGCACAGGGTCAGGCACTCCGACGCCTGTGACTTGGCCATCACGGCCGCGACAGGCAGGTCCTCGGAACCGACGTCCACGCACATCGACGCGTACATCACCGCAGCCTGCGTCGACTCGATCGCGATCGCCATGTCCGCGCACTTGTGCTTGATCGCCTGGAACGATCCGATCACGCGGTTGAACTGCACCCGTTGCTTGGCGTAGGCGACGGCCATGTCGAGCGCTGCCTGCGATGCACCGATCGCCTCGTTCGCGAGCAGGATCCGAACGAAATCGACGACACGGTCGATCGCGGCACGATCCGATCCGAGCAGCCGCGCCGGAGCACCGGCGAACTCGACGGTCGCGAGGGGTCGGGTCGGATCCAGCGAATCACGTACGGTGGCAGTGACTCCCGGAGCGGACGCCTCGACGACGTACAGCGCCACCGCATCACCACCCGGTGTGACGGCCGGAACGACGAGAAGGTCGGCGATGTGCCCGAATGCGACGTGGTCGAGCCTGCCGTCGAGTGTCACCGGCCCGGTGCCCGTCGCCCGCACCGTGGCCGCGGCGACCTCGAGGTCGCGCTCGACCGACACGGCGAGCGTGCCCACCGCCTGTCCCGAGGCGAGGACCGGAACCAGTTCCGTCCGCAACTCGGGGGAACCGAGACGGAGCACGGCTTCGAGGGCGCCGGTCGTCGCGATCATCGGAACGGGAGTCAGTGCGCGACCGAGCTCCTGTGCCACGATGGCGGTTTCGAGGAAACTGAAGCCGCTCCCGCCGAGTTCCTCGGCGATGTGGAGACCGGGCACACCCATGTCGCCGGTGAGGGTCCGCCATATCGTCGAGTCGAATCCGCGGGTGGCCGCGATCTCGCGCACGGCGGTCATGGGGGCTCGTTCGGCCAGGAGCCGGCGCAGCGATGCCCGGAACTCCTCCTGGTCCTCGTCGAATGCGAAATACACGTTGATCTTCCATTCTGCCGACGACGCGGCGACGAGCGGATCTCAGGCGCTCTTGCGGCGACCGATCTCCTGGAACGGACCACCGTCGAGGCGGGGTTCCTTGGGAAGTCCGAGCAACTGCTCTCCGATGATGTTGCGCTGGATCTGGGAGCTGCCGCCGTAGATGGTCGCGGCCCGCGCGTACAGCGCGATATCGTCCCAGCAGCGGGTCGAGTTCTCGGTTCCGGGTTGCGGTGTCACGAGAATCCCGTTGTTGCCCTGGCCTTCCGGTGTCAGCGCCTCGACGCCGAGGATCTCGAGGCCGATCTCGGTGTAGCGCTGGAAGAACTCGGCCCAGTAGATCTTCGAGAACGAACCGTCCACTCCCGGCCGGCCACCTTCGAGAAGGGTGGTCAGAGCCCGGTACCCGCGGAAGCGCATCGTCTGGACCCGCTGCCAGCACCATGCGAGTTCGCTACGGATGTGCGGATCTTCGGCGAGACCGCGTTCACGGGCGAGCTCGATCAGGCGGTCGATCTCACGTCCGAACCTGATCGCGTCGGTCGTCGCACGCACCCCGCGCTCGAATCCTAGCAGCGTGTTGGCGGTGTGCCAGCCTCCGTCGACCCCACCGAGGACATTGGCCTTCGCGGTCCGGGCATCGGTGAAGAAGACCTCGTTGAACGCGGTGTATCCCGCGGCGTTGAGAATCGGGCGGACCTCGATACCGGGCTGATCCATCGGAATCAGCAGGAACGACAAGCCCTTGTGCTTGACCGCGGACGGATCGGTGCGGCAGATCGCGAAGATCCAGTTGGCGTTGCTTCCGGCCGACGTCCACGTCTTCTGTCCGTTGACGACCCACTCGTCGCCGTCGAGGACCGCGCGGGTCCGCATCCCGGCGAGATCGGAACCGGCTTCGGGTTCCGAATAGCCCTGGCACCAGACGATCTCACCGGACAACGTCTTCGGGATGAAGTACGCCTTCTGCTCCTCGGTTCCGAGCACGGTGAGCGTGTTGCACAGCAGCTTGATACCGAGCGTGTCGTTCTCGGTTCCTTCGGGCACGCCGAGCCGCATCAGTTCCTCGTTCAGGACGACCTGCTCGATGTCCGACAGGCCTCCCCCGCCGTACTCCTTCGGCAGCGAAACCGCGAGCAACCCGTTGTCGGAGAGCACCTTACGCCAGGACTGCAGGAACGTGTCCTGCTCGGCGTCGGGCAGTGCCCCGATGCCTCGCCATCCCGCGGGCAGATTGGATTCGAGAAGCTCGCGCAGCGACGCGCGGTATGCGTCCGCCTCCGGCGGGTAGGTGATGTCCATGGTCAGGATTCCTTCGTTGCGAGATCCGGCCGCGAGCACACGGACGCCATCAGCGCGTCGACTTCGTCGGCGGTGTAACCGAGTTCGGCGAGAATCTGCGCCGAGTGCTCGCCGAGGAGCGGGCTGCCGCCCTTGAACCGGCCGGGGGTGTCGGACAGGTGCATGACCATGCCGACCTCGCGGCACCAGCCGTACTCGGCGTGGTGATGCTCGACGACACGGCCGGAGTCGAGGGCCCATTCCTCCCAGAGCAGTTCCGGCATGATCGGGCTGTCGAGGGGGATCTCGGCGGGAACGCGATTGCCGTCGAGCCGTGCGAACGCATCGGCGCTGCTCGATGCTGCGAACGTCCGGGAGAGCGCCTCCGTGAGAGCCTCGGCGTTGTCCTCGCGGTCCGCGACGGTCGCGAAACGCGTGTCCGCGGCGAGTTCCGGGGTTCCGAGTGCCTCGGCCAGCCGCCCGAACGCGGCGTCACCGATCGCGGCGATGGCGATCCAGCCGTCGGCGGTGCGGTAGAGCCGGTACAGCGGCGACCATCCGGTCTGATCCGCGTCCAGTTCGTGCGCGGGCACCGCCGCACCGTCGAGTGTCGCCGAGTGCTCACTGACGACGAACAGGCTCGAGTGCAGCTGCGGACTCTCCACGTACTGCGGCTCACCGGTGTTGTGCCGGTGGTGCAGAGCGAGGAGAACCGTGACGGCACCGAGGAATCCGTTGTAGAGGTCCTCGTTGCCCATCACGCGCCGGATCGGGCCGTTGCCCTTGCCTGCGCCCTCGAAGTTGAGGCCGACCATTCCGGACACGAGGGGCGCGAAGGACTTGAGCCCCGATTTCGGTCCGTCCGAGCCGAAGCCGGGCAGGTAGGCATAGACGAGATCCGGGTTGAGCGCGCGCAGCTGCTCGTATCCGAGACCGATCTTCTCGGCCTTGCCGGGACGGAAATTGTGCATCACGACGTCGGCTTCGGCGACGAGACGATGCGCGATCTCCTGACCCTCCGCGGTGCGCATGTCGACAGCGAGGCCGCGCTTGCCGCGGTTGGCACCTTCGAACAGGTCGCCGAGCGGCCGCATCTGGTCACCGACGAGCGGCTCGATCTTGACGACCTCGGCGCCGAGATCGGACAGCAGTCGAGCACCGAAGCCCGTCGCGAAGTACGAGCTGAAGTCGAGGATCTTCACACCCTGCAGCGGGGCCTCGACGCGACCGTCGCGGGCCGGCGCGGGCGCCCACTGCGCGGACCGGCTGATCTCGCCGATGCGACCGGTGTGCTCACCGACCTTCGGTGCGGGGAGCGGCGTTGCGGGCGTGGACTTCTCGAAGCGGATCACCGGGCCGACCTGGCGGATGGTGCCGTGCTCGTCGTCGGGAAGGTCGATCGGGACCCGCGCGAAGTTGACCTGGTCGTCCTCGAAGATGTCCTCGGGACGGTTCAGCGGCAGGACCGCGATGTCGGCGGCGTGCAGCAGCTCGAGCCACTCGTCGCGCGGACGCGCCTTGAACGCCTCGGGCACCTTGTTGCGTGCGATGTCGAGTTCGACGTCGTCCAGCGGAACGGCCATCTCGGGGCCGTCGACGGTGCGGGTCTGCTCCCCGAATCCGAGCAGGTCCATGAGCTTCTTGTAGGAGCCCGGTCCGCCGGTGTGCGGTATGAGCCACTTGCCGTCGGCGCAGACGAACGGGTCGGTGATGAGACGCTTGTTGCCGAAGCCCTTCTGGTTTCCGCTGCGCGCCAGGTACGAGATGTCCTTCTCGTTCCACCACCAGTTCATCGAGGAGATCGCGAGCATGCCGTCGAGCAGCGAGGTGTCGAGCTTCTGGCCGGTGCCGTTGAGCTTGCGGGCACGCAGTGCCGACAGGATGCCGATCGTGGTGATGAACGCGGTGCCGTAGGAGACCGTGGGGTGCCCCAGGAAGATGGGTCCTTCGCGGTGTCCGGTCTGCTCGGCCATCTGTCCGAGCCGGGCGTTGAGCAGCGCCTCGTATCCGGGCCGGGCGGCGAGCGGACCGGAGGTGCCGTAGCCGGTGACCGACGCGTAGACGAGTTCGGGGAACTGCTCGTGCAGCGCGTCGTAGCCGAGCCCGAGCTCGTCGGCCCTGCCTGCGCCGAAGGACTCGACGAACACGTCGGCGACGGCGAGCAGCTGCCGCAGCGTGTCACGGCCTTCGTCCGTCCGCAGGTCCGCCTCGACGCTCCACTTGCCGCGGTCGGTCGACTTGCGCACGTTCGCGTTCGCGTCGGGCCCGCCGCCGGGTCGTTCGATCTTGATGACCCGGGCGCCGTAGTCGGCGAGCATCATGGTCGAGATGGCGGCGGGCATACCCCAGCTCGCGTCGACCACTACGAGTCCGTCGAGTGGACCAGCCATTGCGCACTCCTTGAAGTCTCATGATCGCTGCGCCCGGGCACAGCATCGATCGGGTGTCGGTTCGGGCCGCTAGTCGGAGGACGGCAGCGGCTTGGCGGTGAGAAGCTCCATCGGCGCACCGTGACAGGTGAACCCGCCGTCGCCCTTCTTCACGCACATGATCTGGGTGTCGCAGGTGGCGCACGTGTAGCGCTTACCGACCTCGTTCATGAAAGCTCCTGGGAGTCCTGGAAGTGGTGGAACCTGTTGCCGCTATGCGGCGAAGATGACCTCGAGCGGCGTACCGCAGCAGGCCAGCGACGACCCGTTCGCCCGGGTCGCGATCGCCTCGGAACCGCACTCGGTGCACCGCAGCCGGCTTCCGTTCGTGGCCTCGGTGCCGGGAGTCGTGTCCGTACTCATGTCCGCTCCTTCGCGATGTCTGGTTTCGGGGACGCCTGCACCCCGCCGAACGTTACCCAGTTCACTATAATCATATTCATGGATTAACCACAAGAGTCCGGCAGAACCCACGGCAGATCGATCTGTGCGGTGGAAATGGTTCGATCGCAGTGGATTTCGGGACAAGACACCGGTGGCCCCGACCCTGGTCAGGGTCCGGGCCACCGGTGTTGTCATCGGACATCGCAGGCGATCCCGCGATCGAGCCCGGGCTAGTCCGAGGACGGAAGAGGCTTGGCGGTGAGAAGCTCCATCGGCGCATCGTGGCAGGTGAACCCGCCGTCGCCCTTCTTCACGCACATGATCTGGGTGTCGCAGGTGGCGCACGTGTAGCGCTTACCGACCTCGTTCATGAAAACTCCTGCCGATCGGGGAATGTCGCGGAACGGAGCCGCCGGTCACCCGGCGAAGATGATCTCGAGCGGCGCACCGCAGCACGCCAGCGAGGAACCGCCCGCCCGGGTGACGATCGCCTCCGACCCGCATTCGTTGCACCGCAGCCGGCTACCGTTCGTCGCCTCGGTCCCCGGTGTCGCATCCGCACCCATGTCCGCTCCTCACCACATTCGACGCACCGCGTCTCGTTACCGTCCCGATGTTACCCAGTTCACCATAATGATGTACATAGATGTGTCGAAACTGGTGCGACCGCGTCGCTATTGGACGATGCCCGCGGCCCGCAGGCCCGCGACCTGAGCTTCCGTGAGACCGAGTTCGCCGAGAATGCGGTCGGTCTGCTCACCCAGGGCGGGGACCGGGCCCATGCGCATCTCCACGTCGCGGAACGTCATCGGCGGAAGAACCGCGCGGATCGGCCCGGCCTCGGTACCGATCTCCCGCCAACGGTCACGAGCCTCGAGCTGCGGGTGCGCGATCAGCCCCTTCATGTCGTTGAGCTGCGCGGCCGGGACGCCGGCCTTGGCGAGCTGCGCATCGAGATCGGCGGTGAAGAACCGCCGGGTCTCCTCCGCCACCAGCGCATCGACCTCGGCCCGGTGCTGCACGCGCAGCACGTTGGTCGCATAGCGCGGATTCGCGGCCAGGTCGTCCCGCGCGAACACCTCCGACATCAAGGTGCGCCAGCCGCGATCGTTCTGGACCCCGATCAGGATCTTGCCGTCCTGCGTCGGGTACGCGTCGTACGGGGCGATCGACGCGTGCGAGAGTCCCATCCGCTTGATCTGGACGTCCTGGTACATCTGCATGTACATCGAATGGCCGAGCCACTCGACCGTCGCGTCGAACATCGACAGGTCGATGGTCGCGCCGACGCCGGTCCGCTCGCGCCGGAACAGTGCGGCCTGGATCGCGGTGAGCGCGTACAGGCCGGCCGCGATGTCGGACGCCGGAACACCGGTCTTCGTCGCGGTGTCCGGGGTTCCGGTGATCGAGCACAATCCGGTCTCGGCCTGGACGAGCATGTCGTAGGCCTTGCGGTCCTTGAACGGCCCCGACGTGCCGTAACCGGTCATGTTCACCACGACGAGTCCGGGATGATCGGCGCGCAGTTCGTCCGCACCGAGACCGAGGCGCTCGGCGGCCCCGGGCGCGAAGTTCTGGATGAACACGTCGGCACCTGCCACGAGCGACCGGATCGCCTCGAGCCCCTCGGGCGCCTTGAGGTCGACGCAGATCGACTCCTTGCCGCGGTTGAGCCATACGAAGTGCGAGGCGAGGCCGTGCACCGCGGTGTCGTAGTTGCGCGCGAAATCGCCTTCGCCGATGCGCTCCACCTTGATCACACGGGCGCCGAGGTCCGCGAGATGCCGACTCGCGATGGGCGCCGCGACGGCCTGTTCGAGACTGACGACGGTCACGCCGTCCAGCGGGAGTCCGGTGGGTTCGGTTGCCTCCGAATGGAATTCCGTGAACGTTGCCATAGTGGAAGTATCTGCGCGGCACAGGCAGGTGTCAATACTATGTTGAGATTTATTATCAGGAATATCCCCGCGGACGCCGGTGCGACGCAGACGCGGCCCCACCCCCCTCGGGGTGGAGCCGCGTGCACGCTGTCCTCTCCGCTGCGCCGCCGGCGCTCCTATCCGCTCGCGCGGTCCGGCAGGAAGGTGGAGATCTCCGGGAAGAAGATCAGGATCAGCACGACCACGATGGCCATCGGCAGGAACCAGAGGGACGCGACGAACACGTCCTTGAGCGGAATGTTCTTACCGAGATTGACCTCGGGATCCTTCGTGATCGAATGGATCACCATGGCGAGAATGCCGACGGGCGGCGACAGGATGGCGAGCTCGCCCATGAACACGGTGAAGGCACCGAACCACAGCAGCGAGATGTCGAGCGCCTCGAGCGTCGGGATCAGAATCGGGATGGTGAGCACCATCATCGGCAGCGGTTCCATGAACGCACCGAGAATCAGGTAGACCACGAGCATCAGCAGCAGGAACTCGACCCGGCTCAGGTCCATGCTCGCGATCAGGTCGGCGAACCCGTTGCTGATGCCCGTCAGCGTCATCATCCGGGAAAGCGCCTCGACACCGATGAGCAGCAGGAACACCGCGCCGACCGTCGAGACCGTGCCGACGGATCCGTCGACGAGTGCGCGCCACGCCCCGCCGTCCTTGCGCTTCCACAGGAAGACGATGCCGACCGAGCACAGCGCGGCGACGGCGCCGGCCTCGGTGGCGGTGAAGACACCGGAGAACATTCCGCCGATGATGACGACGATCAGAACCGGCACCGGCCAGGCGGCGGCGAGGCTCTTGAACCGCACACTCCAGCTCACGTGCGCGGCCTCGACGCGGCTCTCCTTGGTTCCGGCGAGATCCTTGCCGAAGACCGCGAACAGGATGATCGCGATCGTGAACATGACCGAGACGAGGATGCCCGGGCCGATGCCCGCGAGCAGTGCCTTGCCGACCGGCACCTCCGCGATACCCGCGTAGAGGACCAGCAGAATGCTCGGCGGAATCAACTGACCGGGCAGACCTGCGACGATGACCGCGCCGACGGCGAGGCGGCGATCGTATCCGGCCTTGAGCATCTCGGGAATACCGATGCGGCCCAGAGCGTATGCGGTTCCGGTGGTCGAACCGCTCACCGCGGCCAGACCCGACCCCGCGATGTTGGTGCCGACGGCGAGACCACCCGGCATCCAGCCCAGCCAGTGGCGGGCCGCGGTGTAGAGCGTGTCGGTCAGACCCGAACGCCACAGCAGCAGACTCATGAGCACGAACATCGGGACGACGCTGAGCGTCCAGCTCGCGACCTGGTCGTACGGCAACGCGGTCAGGGCACTGGTGACGGTCTTCTCACCGCGGATCGCGTACAGACCGGCGAACGACGGGATGATCATCGTCAGTGCGACGGGTACGCGCAGGCACAGCAGCGCCATCATCATGACGAGCGCGGCGCAACCGATCGCGATCGGTGTGAGCGGCAGGAAGATCGCGACGACGGAGCCCACGAGCGCCACCATGAGGATCGCGAACACGGTCCACGATCGGACCGTCGCCTTCCTGCTGGGACCGACCTCGGGTGGCGCCATGCCGGGATTCGGCGTCTCGGCAGCGGTGGTGGTGGTCATTTCGCCTCCGAATCGGGCGTGGTGGACGTCGTTGCGGGCACGGCGTGCTCGGCGTCGAGTTCCTCGTTGATGCGTGCGACCTCGGCGTCGATCGGGTCGGTGTCGTCCTCGGCTCCGCGCAGTGCCCGCACGGTCGCGAAGCACAGCTGGATTCCGAAGACTCCGAAGGAGATCGGGATCAGGAAGAACACGGGCCACGACACGACGGTGGACACACCGGCGGTCTTGCCGATCTCACGGGCGTGCAGCGCTTCCTCGAGGCCGTACCAGGCGAAGCCGAACATCACGAGCGCGGCGAGAGCGTATCCGCCGGCCAGAACCGCGCGGCGGACCGATGTCGGGAAGTAGTGGGTCACCAGGTCGGCGACGATGTGCTCGCCCCGGGCCTGGGCCGCCATGAATCCGAGGAGCGCGATGACCGGCAGGTAGATGTACTGCGTGATCTCGAGCGTGTTCGGGATCGGATGCGAGGCGAACGCGCGCAGCAGCGCGTTGGCGGTCACGTGGATCATCATGACGAAAAGAACGATGACTGCCGGTACTTCGATGAGCATCAACAGCGGTGGGGTCCGCTTGCTCGAAGCGCTCGGGGATGCGCTCATGTCAACTCCGCATTGTGAGGGGATGGTGTGCGGTCTCGATGCGTCCGGTCTCAGGTCGCAATGAGCTGACCGGCCGCCGTGAGTGCCGGATACAGCCGGCCGAATCCGTTACGGCCGAGCCTGTTCCAGATCTTCGTGGTCCAGCGCATGTTCTCTCCGCCTGCCGCTCTGCCCGGACGAACCGGACATGTGGGTGATTCCGTCGTGATCCACATCACTCACGATGTGCATATCATTCGCTTGAATAGGCCGTGAAGTCAAGATTTCATGCGAATGATTTGGCTGAACTCGGATCGATGCTTCGGGTCGCCGTTCCGCAGTGCAACCCTGCGGGTGGCAACTTGACGGGGGGAGACCGTCGTCACAGAATAGCAATAGATGATTACCATTATCTACATTGCCGACAACGGGACACCGATCGAGGAGCCCACATGAGCCAGACGCCGCTCAAACCACTCCCCCTCCCGGACGACATCACCTCCGGGTACTGGGAGGCGGCGCGCGCAGGGCGGCTGGCAGTGCAGTACTGCCCCGGTTGCGCACGCCACGTGCACCTGCCGGTGGACACCTGCCCCTGCTGCGACACCACCGACCTGCAGTGGCGCACGGTCTCCGGCCGCGGCACGCTGTACTCGTACACGGTGGTCCACGACGCTCCGGCACCGGGCCTCGCCGACTCCCTGCCGTACATCGTCGGCGTCGTCGAACTCGCGGAACAGGCCGGACTGCTCGTCACCACGAACGTGGTGGACGCCGACCCCGGCGACCTCCGGATCGGCCTCGATCTGGAAGTGACGTTCGACGAACTCGCCCCCGGCACCGTCGTGCCGCAGTTCCGCCCGAGGAAGGCCTGACCATGTGGGACTACCGTGACAAGGTCGCGATCGCCGGAATCGGCTACACCGAACTGATCCGCCGGAATCCGCGCACACTCGCCTCGCTCACCGTCGAAGCGACCGACGCCGCACTGGCGGACGCCGGACTGTCGCGCGCGGACGTCGACGGTCTCGCGACCACCCCGACGATGCCGGTCTACGGTGGCGACAAAGGCAACCAGGACGGCATCGACGTCGTCACCCCCGCCTATCTGGCCGGGGCCCTGAAGATCCGGGACCGGATCACCTGGCTCGGCAACACCACCCCGATGGTCACCCACGCCGCCATCGACGCCGTCAACGCCCTCGTCGCCGGCGCGTGCACCCACGTCGTGCTCTATCGCGCGCTGCACATGCCGCAGGGGCGCTATTCGAATTTCACCGCCGCCCACGCGACGGGCAAGGACCAGTTCTTCGCGCCCTACGGCTTCTCCATTCCCGCGGCGTGGGCCGGGACGGTCGCGCGTCGCTACCTCGAAACGTCCGGGGCGAAGCGGGAATCGTTCGCGAACTTCGTCGTCGACAATCGCGAGCGTGCGCACCTCAATCCGAACGCCTACTTCCGCGGGAAGACCTTGACCCGGGACGAGTACCTGACCTCGCGGATGATCGCCGATCCCATCACCATGCTCGACTGCGACCTTCCGGTCGACGGTGCCGTGGCGATCGTCCTCACCCGCACCGACCGTGCACGCGATCTGCGCAACCCGCCGGCGTTGATCTCGGGGTACGCCACCAGCAATCACGTGGGGGCCACCGGCGTCCCGATGACCCTCGAAGACATCCGTGCCGGTGCCGGCGCCACCGGCGAACGCCTCTGGGCGGCAGCGGGAATCGGCCGGACCGACATCGACATCGCGCAGCTCTACGACGGTTTCTCGATCTTCACCTACACCTGGCTCGAAGGTCTCGGCTTCTGCGGACCCGGCGAGGCAGCGGCGTTCATCGACGACGGCAACGCCCGCCCCACAGGCTCCCTGCCGCTCAACACCGGGGGCGGTTGCCTCGCCGAGGGCCGCCTCCACGGCATGACCCAGTTGACCGAGGCCGCGTACCAGGTCACCGGCCGGGCGGGTGAGCGTCAGATCTCCGGTGCGCGGCGGTCGGTGGTCACCGTCTCCAACGGCCTGGCCGGATCGACCGCGTTCGTCGTCTCCGCCGACCACTGACAACCCGCACAACCGCGGGACGGCCGCGCGCGACCGGTCGCGCGCGGCTGTCTCCTGGCTATGTAACCGAATCGAACGGGCCCCGGAGCTTTCCGCTCCGGGGCCCGTGTCGCGCGTCGGGCGACTCAGTTCTCGAGTCCGGCGAGCTGCGCAGCGAACTTCTTGCGCGCCAGTTCCTCGAGCGCCGGACCGTGGTAGCTCGGGAACAGTCCGTCGTGCGGCTCGGCGTCACGCAGGAGCTGACGTGCCAGGCTCACCTTGTGGATCTCGGTGGCACCGTCGGCCAGTCCCATGTGGTAGCTCTCGAACAGCCACTTGCCCAGCGGCAGTTCCTTGGACACACCGAGCGAACCGTGTAGTTGCACCGCCCGCGAGGTGACGTCGAGCAGCACCTTGGGCATGGCGGCCTTCACCGCGGCGATGTCCCTGATGACCTTGCGGTAGTCCTTGTACCGGTCGATGCGCCAGGCCGTGCGCAGCACGAGCAGACGGAACTGCTCGATCTGCAGCCACGAATCGGCGATCATCTCCTGCACCAGTTGCTGGTCACCGAGCCGCTTGCCGCGGGTGGTCCGCGACGACGCCCGCTCGAGCATCATGTCCAGCGAGGCACGCACGAGCCCGACCGTCCGCATCGCGTGGTGGATGCGGCCGCCGCCGAGACGGGTCTGGGCGACCTCGAAGCCCTGCCCGACTTCACCGAGGATGTGGTCCTTGGGGATACGCACGTCCGTCCAGCGGGTGTAGGCGTGCGTGCCGACCTCGTAGTCGTGGCCCCAGACACCGGTGTTCCGGACGATCTCCACTCCGGGGGTGTCGGCCGGGACGATGAACTGGGACAGCCGGCGGTGCGGCTCGGCGTCCGGGTCCGTCACCGCCATGATGATGTAGAACGACGCGAAGCGCGCGTTGCTGCCGAACCATTTCTCGCCGTTGATGACCCATTCGTCGCCGTCGAGGACCGCGGTGGTCTCGAATTCGACCGGGTTCGAACCGCCTTGCGGCTCGGTCATCGCGTAGCACGAGACGATCTCGTTCTCGATGAGCGGCTTCAGGTACCGCTCCTTGAGTTCGGGGGTGCCGTAGTGCGCGAGGATTTCGGTGTTGCCCGAGTCCGGTGCCTGTGCGCCGAAGACGATGGGACCCGAGTGGGTGCGTCCGACGATCTCGTTGAGCAGCGCGAGCTTGAGCTGACCGAAACCCTGGCCGCCCAGTTCGGGACCGAGGTGGGTGGCCCAGAGCCCTTGTTCGCGCACCTTGTCCTGGAGCGGCGGGATCAGCTTCTGCCGCAGCGGATCCTGCAGATCCCACGCGTGGGTGATCACCTGGTCCACGGGCTCGACCTCGGTGGTCACGAATTCCTCGGCCCAGTCGAGCACCTTCTGGTACTCGGGGTCGGTTTCGAATCCCCAGCTCATCTGCGGTTACCTTTCTCGAAAAGTCGTGCAGGTCGTGACTGTTCAGCGCATCGCCGTGCGGCCGCCGTCGACCGGGATGATCGCGCCGGTGGTGAAGGTCGAGCCCGGTCCGGCCAGGTACAGGGCCGCCCCGACGATCTCGTCGGGATTGCCGGCGCGTTCGAGCGGCAGCGCGTGGAAGCGTTCCGCGACGACGTCCATGTCCCAGGACTTGCTGATGTCGGTGAGGAACGGTCCGGCCATGATGGCGTTGATCCGCACCGTCGGTCCGTATTCCTGCGCGAAGCCCTTGGTCAGAATGTTCAGTCCCGCCTTGGCGGCCGCATAGGGCAGGTCCACGGTGGTGGGGCGCTCGGAGGCGATCGAGCTGATGTTGATCACGGTGCCTCCGCCTGCCGCGACCATCCTCGGTGCGACGAGGGTCGTCAGCCGGAACGCGCTCTTGAGGTTGACATCGAACACCTTGTCCCAGAGTGCTTCGGAGATGTTCCCGAGCGAGTCGTACAGCGGTGACATACCTGCATTGTTCACGAGGATGTCGATCCTGCCGAACTCCGCATAGGTCCGCTCGACGAGTCCGTCCAGTGCATCCCAGTCACCGACGTGGCAGGCCACAGGCAGTGCCCGGCGCCCGGTGGTCTCGACGACCTCGGCGGCGAGTTTCTCGCAACTGTCGATCTTGCGGCTGACGATGACGGTGTCGGCACCCGCCCGTGCGAACGCCAGCACCATCTCGCGCCCCAGACCGCGGCTGCCGCCGGTGACGAGCGCGACCTTACCTTCCAGCGGAAGTGCCTGATCGGTCATCTTGTACCTCCTTCTCGGGCGAGATGCTCCCGCCGTGTTCACGTGCGCTGCCGTCGGCCACGAGGGGAACAACGGCCTTCCCCGTCGCGGTACCGCCGAGCATGCCGAGGAACGCGTCCCAGGCCCCCGCGACACCACCGGCGAATTCCGTATGGACGGGCCGGATCGCGCCCATCCGGATCCACGTCGCCATCTGCGACTCGAAGTCGTCGCGGGCGTCGAGATGGTCGCGGAGGAGGAATCCTTCCATCCGCGCGCGACGCCAGATCAGTTTGATCAGGTTGCTCGGCCCCGGCTGCGGAGCGTCCGCGTTGTAGATGCTGATCATCCCGCACAGCGCGATCCGCGCATGGTCGTTGATCACCCGGATGGCGGCCTCGAGGTGGTCGCCTCCGACGTTGTCGAAGTACACGTCCAGGCCGCTCGCGCCGACCTGGGCGAGCGCGTCCCGGAGCAGGTCCGTCACACGCCCCTCATGGTAGTCGAACGCCACATCTGCGCCCAGTTCCCGTGCCAGAGCGACCTTTTCGGCGGATCCGGCACTCGCAATCACGGTTGCCCCGCGCAGTTTCGCGATCTGGACGACGGTGGATCCGACCGCGCCGGCAGCCGAGGAGACGAATACGACATCGCCCGTCTCGATACGGGCGATCCGCTCCGCACCGATCCACGCCGTCATCCCGGGGATGCCCAGCAATCCGAGATGCGCGACCGGTGGCAGGTCGTCGTGAGCGACGATCCGGCACTCCGATGCGGGGACCAGGGCGTGCTCGCGCCAGCCGCGATCGTGCAGCACGAGCGCGCCGACCGGCACGGTGTCGTCGGCCGACGCGGTGACCCGGCCGACCGTGGGAGCGAGCATCGGCTCACCGATCGGATACGGCTCCGCGTACGTCGCCTCGCCGCCCATCCGGCCGCGCATGTACGGCTCGACCGACATGACCAGGTTCTCGACCCGCACGTGACCTGTGCCGGGAGCACCGACCACGACGTCGACGAGCTCGACGTCGGTGGTCTTCGGGCGGCCCTTGGGCCGTGACCGCAACAGCCACTCGCGACCGGCCACGGTGGTGGCAGTCGTGAGCGGGGCGCAGCCGATGTCGTTCGTCTCCACTGCTCGATTCCTCACTGCCGGTGTCGGATAGTAGTGCAGGGCACTCACTCACATTCGTTCGACGAGAAGCGCATTCGCCATCCCGCCGTGTTCGCACATGGTCTGCAGGCCGTAGCGTCCGCCGGTGCGTTCGAGCCTGCCGACCAATGTGGTGAGCAACCGGACGCCCGACGCGCCGATGGCATGCCCGAGCGCGATCGCACCACCGTCCGGGTTGACCCGTCCCGGGTCGGCGGCGAATTCACGGGACCACGCGAGCGGGACCGACGCGAACGCCTCGTTGACCTCGTACGCGTCGATCTCGTCGATCCGCAGCCCGGTACGGTCGAGGATCTTGCGGGTGGCGGGGATCGGGGCGGTGAGCATCATCAACGGGTCGTCGCCGGCGACGGCGAAGTCCACGAAGCGTGCACGGGGCGCGAGCCCGAGTTCGACGGCCTTGTCCTCGGACATGATCAGCGCGGCCGAAGCCGCATCGGTGAGCGGCGACGAGTTGCCCGGCGTGATCATCCAGTCCAGTCCAGGCCGGGGAAACGGGCGTCGGCGGCGTCACTGCGGAAGGACGGGCGCAGACCGCCGAGGCTCTCGAGCGTCGTGGACGGGCGGACCGTCTCGTCCGTGACGTGCGGTCCGTTCGGGGTGGAAACGGGCACGATCTCCCGATCGAAGTGCCCGTCCGCGGCTGCCGCTGCCGCTCGCCGATGCGAGTCGTAGGCGTAGGCATCGACATCGTCGCGAGTGAGCTTCCAGTGCTGCGCAACGAGTTCGGCGGCGAGTCCTTGACCGATCCAGCCCTCCGGGTAGCGCGCACCGAGCGCGGTGCCGACCAGGTCCGCACCGATCGGCGCGGTTCCCATCGGAACTCGGCTCATCGATTCGACGCCGCACGCGATCACGATGTCGTACGCGCCGGCCTGCACGCCCTGTGCCGCGAAGTGCACGGCCTGCTGGCTCGAACCGCAGGCGCGGGTGACGGTGGTGGCGGGCACGGATTCGGGCAGGCCGGCCGCGAGGGCGGCGGACCGGGTGATGTTGCCGGCCTGTTCCGAGGCCTGGCTCACGCAGCCGCCGACGACGTCGTCGACGAGCGCCGGGTCGAAGTCGTTGCGCGCCATCAGTCCCCGGAGCACATCGGCGAGCAGGTCGATCGGGTGCACGCCGGACAGTGCACCACCGGCCTTGCCGCGGCCGGATCCGGATCGCACGAGGTCGACGATCACGGCTGTTCGCATGTGGTTCTCCGATCGGAAGACTTCGGAATTGTGGGGTTTCAGGCAGACTCGGGCAGCGTGAGTCTCGAGACCAGGTCGCGACGCACGAGCTTGCCCGTGGGTGTCTTGGGGAGTTCGTCGACGAACACGACGTCGTCGGGGGTGCGCGAGCCGCGCAGGCGCTCGCGGCACCACGCACGCACGGCTTCGGGATCGGCGTGATCGTCGCGGGCGGGCACGATGACGGCGCAGATCCGTTCGCCCCACTCGTCGTCGGGGAGGCCGATCACCGCGACCTCGCGCACGTCGTCGTGGCGGACCAGGACGTCCTCGATCTCGGCGGGTGCGACGTTCTCGCCACCTCGGATGATGGTGTCGTCGGCGCGGCCCCCGATGTAGAGGAATCCGTCCTCGATCCGGGCGCGGTCGCGGGTGGGAAACCAGCCGTCGGCGTCGAGGGCGGATCCCTTGCCCATGTATTCGCCGCTGACCTGGGCGCCGCGAACCCACAGCAGGCCGGTCTCGCCGTCGGCGAGCACGGTCACGTCGTCCTCGTCGCGGATCTGGGCCTCCATCCCGGGCACGATCCGGCCGACCGACGACAGGCGCCCGCGCAGTGCCGGATCGGCGAGCGCCTCGCGGTGGTCGTCGGGTCCGAGTACCGCGATGGTGGAGCTGGTCTCGGTCAGTCCGTAGGCGTTGACGAATCCGGTGTCGGGGAACGCCACGAGCGCCTTCTCGAGGACGGGCTGCGGCATCCGGGCACCTCCGTACGCGAGCGACGCGAGGGCCGGGGTGCCGGCGGGGGCACCGTCGAGGTGCTCGACGACGCGGGCGAGCATGGTGGGTACGACCATCGCGCTGGTGACGCCTTCGGTGCGGACGAGCTCGAGCCACGACTGCGGCGTGAAGTCCGGCAGGTACACCATTCGGCGGCCCGCGTAGACGTTGCTCAGCACCGCTCCCATTCCGGCGATGTGGTACGGCGGCGTACTCACGAGCGTGGCGTGTTCCGCGGTGGCCGAACCGAATTCGACGGTGTTGAAGAGATACGACGTGAGGTGGTGATGTCGCAGCAGCACGCCCTTGGGTGCGGAGGTGGTGCCCGAGGTGAACAGCACGACGGCGGTCGCGTCGTCGGGGGTGGGTTCGCACTCGGCCGGTTCTGCCGCGCCTGCGGCTTCGAGGAACTGCTCGCCGGTCAGGACGGTGTCGGCCGCGCCGGTGAGCTTGTCGAGGTAGGCGGGGTCCGCGACGATCAGCGGCCGGTCGAGCTGCGCGACGAGGTCGCGGAGCTGATCGGTCGCGAGGCGGTAGTTCAGCGGTGCGATGGGGATCCCCGCGCGGGCGGCCGAGAAGGTGAGGACGGGCAGGATCGGACCGTTGACACCGACGAAGACCACGTGGCGGGCGCCGTGCTCGCGCAGCACCGTCGCGCCCCGCGCGGTCGTGTCCACGAGCTGCTGATAGGTCGTGCCCGAGTCGCGGCGGCCGATCGCGATCCGATCGGGCTCGACCGAGGCCGCCATGTCCAGAACCATTTCGATACCCATTGCACCACCTGGAGAAGAACGATCGCGTCAGTTCGAGAGCGTGGTCGCGAGGGCGCTCACGCCTGCGCACGATTCGAATCGTCGAGGGGACGAGTCACCGTGCGCTTCCCTCGAACTGTAACAACGATGCGACTCAATGTGAAGCAAATCATGACAATAGTTGCCACCAATGTGTACAGTGCCGTCAGCGAGTGTCGCGGATCACTGCGCCGCGCACCGCCCGGCCGACGAACGTAGACAGAAGGTAGCCCGATGAACGATCGGAACATGGTGGACATCGACGTGCTGACGTCCTGGCTGGACCACAACGACGTGGGCGACGGGCCGGTCACCGATGTGCTCCCCCTGACCGGCGGAACCCAGAACATCCTGGTCCGATTCACCCGTGCCGGGCAGAGCTACGTGTTCCGGCGGCCGCCGCTGCACAAGCGCAGCGACAGCGACGAGACGATGCGGCGTGAGGCACACGTCCTGCGCGCCCTCGCCGGCAGCGATGTCCCGCACCCTCGCCTGGTCGCCTCGTGCGAGGACCTCGACGTCATGGGATGCTTCTTCTTCGTCATGGAATCCGTCGACGGATTCACCGCCACCACCGAGATACCCGAGCCGCACGTGTCGTCGCCGCAGCTGCAGCACGCCATGGGGCTGTCGATGGTCGACGCGGTCGCCGCTCTCGGACGTCTCGACCCGGTTCGACTCGGCGCCGACCAGGTTGCCCGCGCCGACGGGTGGATCGAGCGCCAGGTGGGCCGGTGGCGCAGGCAACTCGAGTCGTACCACGACCTCGACGGCTGGTCGGGTCCCGACCTGAACGGCGTGGAGGAAATCGGAGCGTGGCTGGATGCGAACCGGCCGGCCGAATGGTCCAAGGGAATCATCCACGGCGACTACCACTTCGGGAACGTGATGTTCCGGCGCGACACCGCGGAGGTGGCCGCCGTCGTCGACTGGGAACTCGCGACCGTCGGCGACCCACTGCTCGACCTCGGTCACCTGCTGGCGACCTGGCCGAACCCCGACGAGACCCGCACGGTCGGGCTCGCACACCGGATCGACGGCCTGCCCGGCCGCGACGAACTGATCGCACGCTACGGCAGCATCTCGGGCCGCGACATGACCGGATTCGACTGGTACCAGGTCCTCGCGTGCTACCGGCTCGCGATCATCCTCGAGGGAACGCACGCCCGAGCATGCGCCGGCAAAGCGGATGCCGCGCTCGGACAGCGCTTCCACGGTGTCTCCCAATCACTTCTCGATCAGGCGCTCGCGCTCGTCTCGATCTCCACGCAGTCCGTCTGAACCCGCCGCAGAAAGGCTCGACCCGCATGACCGATCCCCGCACCGCCACCGAATACAAGTACCTGCAGTACGAGACCCACGACGAGGGCACCATCGCCCGCATCGTCCTCGACCGCGTGAAGTACCGCAATGCCCAGAACCGGGGCCTGCTCGTCGAACTCGACGAGGCGTTCGCGCGTGCCGAGGCCGACGACACCGTCCGCGTCGTGATCCTCGCCGGCAACGGACCGGTGTTCTCCTCCGGCCACGACCTCGGCAGCCCCGACTATCTCGCAGAGCGAGGCCCCGGCCCGGACCAGCACTGGTCCTACACGTGCACCGGCGGCACCAAGGACGCGGTCGAATCCCGATTCCACCAGGAGTGGCACTACTTCTACGACAACACCCGCCGTTGGCGGAACCTGCGCAAGATCACCGTCGCCGAGGTCCACGGCAACGTCTTCTCCGCCGCGCTCATGCTCACCTGGGCATGCGATCTGATCGTCGCCGCCGAGGGCACCCAGTTCGCCGATGTCGTCGCCACCCGCCTGGGCATGTGCGGCGTCGAGTACTTCGGCCACCCCTGGGAGTTCGGTCCGCGCAAGGCGAAGGAGCTGCTGCTGACCGGCGACAGCCTCGATGCCGAGGACGCACGCGCACTCGGCATGGTCAGCAAGGTCTTCCCCGCGGACACCCTGACCGAGAACACGCTCGCGTTCGCCCGCCGTATCGCGCAGGTCCCGTCGATGGCGGCCCTGCTGGTCAAGGAATCGGTCAACCAGAGCCAGGACGCCATGGGCTTCTCCTCCGCTCTCGACGCGTGTTTCACCATCCACCAGCTCAACCACGCCCAGTGGACGCACCTGTCCGGCGGCAAGACCGTGGTGGGCACTCCCGAACTGGGCCTGCCCGACTGGAAGACCGCTCCCCCGATCACCCGGGCGGACCCGCACCGGCCCTGATCGCACCCACGGGACGGGCCGGAAAGCCATCGGCTTTCCGGCCCGTTTCGCCGTGTACAGGTCAGGACGGACGATGGTCGAGCAGCACCTCGTCGAACAGGGTGTCGACGAACGCGGTCACGTCCAGCTTCTCCGGCGAATACCACTGCGCGAATCCCGCATAGTCCACCGCGTTCTCGTATCCGAGGCCGGTCACCGTCGACTTCCACTGCTCGGCGGACTGCCGGGAACGTTCGACGAACTCCGCTCCACCCGGGGCATTCTCCTCGAGATCGGCGAGGATGACCTCGTTCTGCGCGCGCAGCGCGTCCCGCGCGTCGTCGGCGAAACCACCTGCGGTGCCGCCACGCTCGGCAATCGTCGCGGATGCGGCGACCGTGCCCTCCCAGATCTTGTTCAGGCTGCCCTCGACGAACACGTCGAGCCGGTCCCAGAGCAGCTGCTGCGCGACCAGCGGCAGCGCGTCCCAGGTGCTCGCGCTCATCGCGAGCGCACCCGAGGTGTTGGCGAAACCGGCGTCGGCGTCGATCACCGCGTTCGGTGCGATGTCCATGATTCCCGCGATCATTCCGGCCGTCAGTGTCGTTGCGGCGCAGGCCGCGACACCGCGCTGCAGGCTCTCGAAGTACTCGGTGTAGCCGATGGACACCGGATTCGCGCCGAGCGCGGACACCTGACCGCCGAGCGTCGCCGATCCGGATGCGATGGACTGGCCCTTCAGATCGTTCAGGGTTGCCCGCTGCTGCGAACAGATCAGCGCGATCGAACCGGAGTTGAACGAGGGCAGCAGCATCTTCAGCCCGTGGTCCTCGAATTCGGCCACGATCTCCGGGGTGTCGAACGCCACGTCGACCGGCCAGGCGTTGGAGGACAGGCTGCCGACGATCACGCTGTTGTCCGACAGCACGCTCGCGGTGTTCAGCGCCGCGGTCGCGGGATACTCCTTCGGCTCGTACGGTGCCATCACCTGCGCGATGTCGAGCCGGCCGTCCTCGATCGCATTGTCGGCGTCCGTCGGGGCCGCGACTCCGTTGGAGTACACGATGTCGAACGTGACTTTGCCGCCCGACCATTCGGAGACCGCGCCGGCGTAGTTCTCGATGTGCTGGCCACCGGAGGCCCCCTTCGCGGCCGGGGACTGGACGTGCAGCACGATCGGTTCCACGTCCTCGAACGCAGCCCGGTAGTCCTCCATGCTCGCGCCGTGGTCGACGCCGGCTCCGCCGGACTGTGCACCGCCCGCGGACTGCGCGCACGAGGCGAGGATCAATGCCGCCGCGGTCGCGGCGGCCACCGCCGCCGCACCCCGTGCCGTTGTCCGTGATGTCATTGCTGTTCCTTCCGGTTGTCGTCCCCGACCGTATTTCGGCGTTCCTCGGTTCAGTTCGCCGTGGGCACCGTCAATCCCCTGCGTCCCAGCTCGGGCAGGACCTTCGCCGCGAACAATTCGAGGCTGCGCCAGCCGACCTCCGGGGCGAGACCACCCATGAGCGGCTGGAACATCAGTTCCGAGTCGTCACCGCGTTCGACTGCGAATTCGACGCACTGCTCCGGAGTGACGACGACGAACTGCGACTGTCGCTTCAGTTCGTCGAGGGTCTCGACGAACGGGTAGCCGGTCGTACCGACGCCGCGCTCCTTCGCCCACTGCGCATTCGCGTTCGTCGTGTACATCAGGTGCGGGGCGAGGACCGGCCAGTCCCGCTCCGGATCGTCGGTGACGTGGAGGAACAGCGGTCCGGCCGACGCCGGGCGCGGGGGAATCGGAAGACCGAGCCGTTCGCGTTCGGCATCGTAGAGCGCATACAGCCGCTCCTTCTCGGATCCGGCCGGCATGTAGTTGTCGCCCAGGCGCGCCGCGCGCAGTGCCGACGCATCCGCCGATCCGCCGATGTAGATCGGCGGACGGTCCGGTCCCACCGGCGTCGGGCGTACCCGCACCGTCGTGCCCCGGAACTCGAAGGGCTCACCGGTCCACGCTTTGTCGAGGGTGTCGACGATCTCCTCGAGGATCCTGACCCGGCGCTTCATCGGGACGTCGAACATCGCGAATTCGTCGGGCCGGTAACCGATCCCCATCGTCATCTCGACGCGACCGCCACCGCCCACGAGGTCGAGAGTGGCCAGGTCCTCGGCCAGACGCAACGGGTGGTGCAGAACTGCGACGAGCGCCGAGAAGTGCACGTGGATGCGCTCGGTGCGCCCGAGCATCGCGGCGCCGAGAATCATCGGGGACGCGCAGTATCCGTCCTCGGCGCCGTGATGCTCGGCCAGGTAGATCGTGTCGAATCCGGCCGTGTCGGCCCAGCCGGCTTGTTCCACCGCTGCGAGATACAGTTCGGGGGCTGGTGCCCCGACCGCGGGGGCACGCATGTCGTATCGGAGCGAAAATCTCATGTCTGTGCGCTTTCTCGTGTGATCCGCTCCTGCGCGATCGTGAAGGTCGGCAGGGTGTGGGTGGGCAGGACGGTCGGCGACAGCACCACCGGCTGCCCGATCACGGGATCGTCGGCGCCGGGGCCGACCAGGTTGGTGACGAGCCGGACACCGGGCGCGTCGTCGATGTCGACCAGCGCGACGACGTACGGCACCGGCGAGCCGGACGGCAGGAACGCGCGGTGGACGCGGCTGAAGGTGTGGATCACACCGGTCCCCGAGACCGGGTGCCACTGCGGCTCGGAGGCGGTGCCGCACGGGCACGCCGGACCCGGATACCAGTGCCAGCGTCCACAGTCCGGGCAACGCGGGAAGGCGAGTTCACCGCGAGCGGTCGCGTCCCAGAACGGCTGCAGTTCGGCCGGGCCCGTGGGTGGTGCGTAGTCCGGTACCCCGGCGTGCGTTTCGGTGGGTGTGTCGGTCACGGTGTCACCGGTCCTCGGTCAGGATCAGGGTCGAGTGCTCGCCGCCGGCGAGCGCCGCGACCAGGGCGGTGGCCGCACCCTCGACCTGTGCCGCACCCCGGGTGCCGCGCAGTTGCCGGACGGCTTCGATCACGTGGACGATGCCGGGAATGTACGCGTAGGCGAGGTGCCCACCGTGAGTGTTCACGGGCAACCGGCCGCCGGGACGCGTGTGACCGGCGTCGTGGAATGCGAAGGCCTCCCCCTTGCCACAGAACCCGAGATCCTCGAACTGGATGGCCTGGGAGATCGAGAAACAGTCGTAGATCTCGGCGACGTCGATGTCCGCCGGACCCAGTCCCGCCTCGGCGAAGGCGCGCGGACCCGACACCGCGGAGCCGAACGAGCACAGGTCCTCGTTCTGACTGAAGAACGACGTCATCGGGGGACCCACCGCGACGGTGGACGACCCGGCGACGACGACCGGCGCGCCCGGCAGATCCCGGGCCCGCTCGACCGTGGTGACGACGACTGCGCCGGCACCGTCGGTGATCAGACAGCAGTCGGCCGCGCGCAGGGGCTCGGCGATCATCGGGGATTCGAGATACTGCCGAGCACTCAACGGTGCCGGCCGCTGGGCGCCCGGTGTCAGCGACGCCCACGCCCGGTTGGACACCGCGACCGAGCCCAGGTCGTCGGGATCGACGCCGTAGATGTGGCAATACCGTTGCGCCCACGCCGCGAAGTACACCGGCTGCCCGTACCAGCCGAAGGGCATCTCGTAGCTCGCCTTGACCGGGTCCTGAGCGTGGAATCCGTAGGGTCCACCGGGTTTCGACCCGGCATAGCCGTAGTACACGAGCACGGTCGTCGCCCGTCCCGATTCGACTGCTGAGCGGGCGATCTCGACTGCAGCGAGCGGCCCGGCGCCTGCCGGGATGCCCGGCGCGCCGGTGAACGTGCGCGTGACACCCAGCGCTGCGCAGACGTCGTCGGCACCGGGATGGGCGGCCGCAGCCACAATGCCGTCGACGTCGGCGGGCGCGATTCCCGCGTCGGCGAGGGCGGCCCGGCACGCGTCGGTCACCAGATGCGCGATCGGCCGGTCGAGGGACCGTCCGAAAGCGGACTCGCCGACGCCTGCGATCGCGGCCGGCGTCATGCGCGCAGCCCGCGCCACGCCGTCGTCCCGCCGTCGACGGGTACGACGATGCCGGTGAGGAACGAGGCGTCGTCGGATGCCAGGAACGCGACGACCTTCGCGATCTCGCTGCTCGTCCCGAAACGCGGGATGAGGTGGGCACCGACCATCGAACGCTGCCGGGTCTCGCGGATCTCGGGGCTCTGCGCGGCGTCGAGGTACGCCTCGCTCATGGGAGTGGCGATGGATCCCGGCGCGAATGCGTTGACTCGGACGTCCGGGGACAGCGCGATCGCGGCGGTGCGGGTCAGCTGGATGACCGCGGCCTTGCTCGACGGGTACGCGGTGCTCACGTAGCCGACCATGCCGGCGACCGAGGCGGCGTTGATCACCGACGGTCCGCGCCCGGAGGCCCGCAGATGGGGTGCGGCGAGCTTGGTGGCCAGCCACACCGACTTGACATTGATGGCGTACACCTTGTCCCACACGTCCTCGGGGAGTTCCTCGAACGTCGTGTTCTCGGTGAACGCGTTCTCCATGACACCCGCATTGTTGACGAGCGTGTCGAGGCCGCCACCGGCTTCGACGGCCGTCTCGATCATCTCGGCGACCTGCGCGCTGTCGGCGAGGTCCACGCCGATCGCACGGGCCCGCACACCGAGGGCCTCGATCTCCGCGACCGCGTCGGCGGCGCCGTCGACGTTGCGGTCGGCGACGCTCACGAACTCGGCGCCCTGACGGGCCGCCTCGACGGCGATTTCGCGCCCCATGCCCTGCGCGGCACCGGTCACCAGAATTCTCTTACCCGTCAACATGCGTGGAACTTCCTCTCCGTCGGTGGACGCCGACGCTGTGTCACCGTCGGCCGATGCCGACGTGGTGTGTCGGTCACGCCCGGCCGGGCGAGACGGTGATGCGTCCGGCTTCGAGCAGCGTCATCGGCCGCTCGTACCGTCCGGTGGTGTAGGGCGAGGCACCCGATATTCCGGTCATGCCGGCGTCGACCGGCAGCGTCACGCCGGTCACATAGGCCGCGGCGTCGCTCGCGAGGTACAGGACACCCGCCGCGACGTCTCCCGGGGTCAGCGGGCGGTCCATGAGTGCGCTCGCGCCGAGCGCGGCGTTCGCTCCGGCGAGGTCGCCGGCGTCACCGGCCACGACGGTCGCGGTCATCGGTGAGACGACCGCGCCCGGCACGATGGTGTTGACCCGGATGTTGTACGGCCTCAGTTCCGCGGCAACGGATTTCGACAGCCCGATCACCGCGGACTTGGCGGCGCTGTACACGTGGGGTCCCACCCCGCCGAGGAGACCGGCGGGGCTGGAGGTCGAGATGATGACGCCCGATCGGTTCGGCTTCATCACGCGGGCAGCATGTTTGAGCCCGCACAGCACGCCCCGCAGGTTCACCGCGAGGGTCAGGTCGGCGTCCGCCAGCGGAGTGCGGTCGATGGGGCCGAGCGTGCCCATCACTCCGGCGTTGTTGAACATCAGGTCGAGTCGGCCGAAGTCTGCGACGGCCCGGTCGACGGCGGCCGCGACGTCGTCCTCGACGGTGACGTCGGTGTGCGCGAATCGGCTTCGCTCGCCGAGTTCGTCGCACAGGGCGCGACCCGGTTCGTCCTGCAGGTCCGCGACGACGACCGATGCACCTTCGGCGTGCAGGGCGCGGACCACCGCTTCCCCGATTCCGCTCGCGCCTCCGGTCACCACCGCGACGCGGCCTTCGAACCGTCCCATGATCGCTACTCCTCGCCTCGATCGGGGAACTCCCCGAGGGTCAGATCACTTATAATTGTGAACATAATCTATGTCACAATTTGTCGGAGGACAACCGAACCGGCGATGGAGGAACCGTGAACCCGGAAGACCGACTGCTGGAGACGATCACCGCGCTCGGCGCACGGATCGACGCCCTGGAGGCCGAACGCGCCGCATCCGGCCTGATGCACCGCTACGCCGCGGCACTCGACGAGCCCGACCCGGACGAGCTCGCACGACTGTTCACCGCCGACGGCACCCTCGACACGACCCGCGCCTCCTACCGCGGACACGACGAGATCGCCGGGTTCTTCCGAGCCGCCCGCGCGGCCGACGACTCCGACAAGCGGCACTTCCTGTGCCAGCCCGACGTGCGGTCCACCGGCGACGGCCGGGTCGCACTGGACTGCTACTTCTCCTACATCGCACGCGGCACCGACTCGGCGCTGGGCTGGGGCACCTACGGGGCGGTGTGCCGCGTCGAATCCGGTGTCGCCGCGTTCGACTCGCTGCGCATCGCCGTCCACCACGGCACCGACCTCGGACGCGGCTGGCGGCGCTGAATCGGGAAGAGCCGGTGCGGGAGCGGTCGAACATCCGCCCCCGCACCGATGCCTGTGCCGGAGACTCAGGATTGCGTGAAGGTGATCGCGTATTCGGGGCACGCCCCGGCCGCGTCCTGCGCCTGCCCGGTCAGCTCCGCCGGGACATCGAGATCCTGCCCGGCCTCGGCGACGAAGCCCTGCTCGTCGTCGGACAGCAGATCCGGCGCGACCGCGTAACAGCGGCCGTGGCCCATGCACTTTCCTTGCGCGATAGACAGTGTCATCTCAGACATCCCATTCCAGTTCGAGGTCCTTGAGGGTCAGCTGCGAGCCCCTCTCGATCAGCTCGGCACCTTCCTTGATCCGGTAGTGCGGGATCACCTTGTGCCATTCCTCGAGCACCACCGCGAGTTCGAGCCGGGCCAGGTGCATGCCGAGGCA
Source organism: Rhodococcus sp. NPDC003383 (assembly GCF_053589115.1). Classification (NCBI taxonomy): domain Bacteria; kingdom Bacillati; phylum Actinomycetota; class Actinomycetes; order Mycobacteriales; family Nocardiaceae; genus Rhodococcus; species Rhodococcus sp. NPDC003383. Next base: position 31,440 of record NZ_JBSFRG010000046.1, read on the forward strand.
GCGGTGCGGTCCGGCGCCGAACGCCAGGTGCTGGTTCAGTCCCGGCCGTCCCAGGACGAAGCGGTCCGGGTCCTCGTACTTTCGCGGATCGCGGTTGGCCGAACCGATTCCGAGCCAGATCACGTCTTTGGGCGCCATCTCGAGGCCGCGGAATTCGTCGGCCTCCTGCACTTCGCGGCCGGCCTGGATCACCAGCGGATACATGCGGATGAACTCTTCGACGGCGTCGCGGGTCCGTTCCGGCTCCTCGATGAGCATCGCCCGGTCCGCGTCGTTGCGGGCGAGGTGCGCGAAGATGTATCCGAGCGCCGAGCGTGTCGTGTCGAGACCGGCGAGCATGATCGACAGGCAGGTGGTGAGAATCGTGTCGTTCGACAGCGGTTCGCCGTCGAGTTCGGCCTGAACGAGCCGAGTGACCATGTCCTCCGCCGGATCACGCGGATTCGCCCGGCGCTCGTCGACCGCCTCCTGGAAATACGCGAGGATTTTCGCCTTCGGTACCGCGGCGCCGTCCAGGTCTCCCTGGAGCATGCATCCGAACATCTCTTCGGTCCAGGGCAGGAAGAAGTCGCCGTCCTCGACCGGCAACCCCATCAGGATCAGGAACAGATCCGTCGGGTAACGGATCGCGAACTCGGCGACGAAGTTGCAGTGACCCTGCGGCGCGAGTTCCTCGAGCAGTTCGACGCAGCGCGAGTGAGCAAGATCCTCCATGCGGCGCACCGCCGCCGGTGAGAAGAACGGATTGAGGATGCGGCGGAACTTCTGGTGCTCCTCACCGTTGAGATCCTGCGGAAGCAGCTCGACCGTGCTACCGGGGAACAGCGCGGTACGGACCGAAGTCGTCCAGTTGGTGTGGTTCTGGAATCCCGCCAGTACGTCCTCGTACCGGGTGAGCATCCAGAATCCGCGTTCGGTGGTGTCGTTGAAGTGGAACCGCTCCGCCTCACGCTCGCGGTCGAGAAGCGCGTAGTGGCCGTAGATCTCGCTTTCGCGGGTGTAGTCGGTGTGACTGACGGGACATCCCGATCGGGGCGTCATCGCTTTACTCCTTGTTCCGTGGTGGCGGTCAGGACGGACGGTGGGGAAGGAAGATCGTCTCGTAGACCTTCGTGCTGTAGTCGCTCAGATCGACGGACTCCGGCGTGTACCAGGCGGCGAAGTCGTCGTACGAGACGTCCTCGTAGCCGAGATCACCGATGACCGACTCCCATTCGGCGGTCGCGCTGCCGATGCGCTCGACGAACGCGTCGCCGTCCTCGAACGCGGGGTTGGTGCGTTGTGCATCGAGAAGCTTCGTGTTCTCCGCGTCGAGTGCGGCCCGCGCGTCGTCTGCGTACGGACGAACCGAGCCACCGGCCGCCAGTACGGCTTTCATTCCTTCTGCGGTGTTGGGCAGGATCTTGTCCTCGATGTTGGACTCGAGATACACGGTGAGGCTGTCCCACAGCAACTGCTGCGCCACCAGGGGCAGCGAATCCCATGCCTGACTGCTCATCGCCATGCCACCCCACCCGACCGCGACGCCGGCGTCGGGGTCGATGACCACCTGCGGGGTCTGGCCGAGGAAGCCGCCGAGCATGCCGACGGTGAAGGACGTGACGGAGCAGTCCGCGATACCGCGCTGCAGCGCCTCGAACAGCTCCGTGTAGGCGATCGACACGGGGTTCGCGCCGAGCGCCGACACCTCGGCGGTGATCGAACGGCCCGATGCCGTGACCTGCGCCCCGTGCAGAGCCGCGAGATCGCGTCGATCCTTGGCGCAGAAGAGCCCGTTGCATCCCGAATTGTATTCGGGAAGAAGAAGTTTCATACCTTTGTCCTCGTACTCGGCGAGGATCTCGGGCGTCTCGAACGCGACCTGGTTGGCCCAGGCGTTGGACTGCAGCGCCCCGTGCAGGGGTGTCTGGACGGACACGAAGCTCGAGTCGGTCAGCGCGGTGCTGGCAGGATATTCGGCGGGCTCGTACTGCGGAATGATGTGTCCCAGGTCCAGACGGCCGTCGACCAGCGCATTGTCGATCTCGGCCGGCGGCGCCACCGCATTCGAGTAGGCCACGTCGAAGGTGATCTTGCCGCCGGACCATTCGGTCACGGTGTCGAGGTACTTCTCGACGGGCACTCCCGTGGGCGACCCCTTGGGCGCGGGCGACTGTGTGTGCAGGACAATCGGTTCGACGTCGGCGAACGCGGCGACGTAGTCCTCCTTGGTGGCGCCGTAGGCGAGCCCGTCCCCGCCCTCAGCGCCGGTGGCGGAGGACGACTCGGCGCATCCTGCCAATACCGCCCCGGCGAGACACATTGCGGCGACTGCGCCGACAGTCCTCGGCCACGCGTTCCGCGAAGTTGACATGCACTGCTCTCCGTTCCTCGGGAATCCCTGGAGCACATCACAGAGTCGTGATCCAAATCACGATTATCATGCGCATGATAAAAGAGATTGTCAACAGTTGACCGGGGAAAAGGTCCGCAACACAACAGAACTGGGACGATGCCCGGAACACGGAACGGCGGGGCGACCTGTCAGGTCGCCCCGCCGTACGGGTAACGCGAAGTGGAAGACCGGGTCAGGCGCGGTTGCCCCACGCGATCGGAGTCTCGAGCACATCCGGGTAGTGCTTCTGCTCGTACCGCCAGATGCCCGCGATGTGCTCCTCCATCGCAACCAGGGCTGCTTCCGGATCCCTTTCTGCGACCGCGAGATAGATCTTCTCGTGGATGTCGGCCGTCGCGCGGCGATGTTTCTCCGGGTACTCCATGCCCATCGCGGAGCCGTCGAGCATGTCGAGGAGCGCATGGATGAGGTACCCGAACAGCGCGTTGCCCGACCCCTGCGCCACCGTGTCGTGGAAGACCCGGCTCATCTCGACGAAGATCTCCTCGTCGTGCAGATTCTCGCGCATGTGGTCCACGGAGTACTTGAGCGTCGCGAGCTGCTCGTCGCTGATACGCTCCGCCGCGAGTCTCGCCATCATGGGCTCGAGCGCGGTGCGTGCCTCGACCACCGTGCGGAACGGAGCGTTCTCGAACTGCAGCAACAACGTGATCGCTGTCGCCAGTCCCTCGCTGTCGGGCTGCTGCACGATCGGGCCGCCGCCGGGGCCGGGTTTGAGAGCGATGACACCCTGCAGCTCGAGGAAACGCAGCGACTCGCGAAGGGTGCCGCGACCCACATCGTATTCGTCGAGCATGATCCGTTCCGGCGGCAGCCGGTCGCCGATCTTGTTGCCGCGACGATTGATGTCCTGGACGATCCGCTGCGCCACGAGCATCGCTGTCTTCTTGGGCCTGAGCCCCGCTCGTCCCACTCGTGTCTCCACCCCGTGTGCCCCCATCTTCGAACAAACCGACAAAAATCTATGACTATGTTTACATCAATCATGGGGTGGGCACCAGTGAATCGGCCCGTGAGCACTCGAAATTGTCCGCCGTTTCGGGGCGGGGCGGCCGCGCGAGCGCAACTACCCGCCTGCGATCTCGTCGATCAGACCCCACGACAACGCGCGCTCGGCGTCGAGCGCGACGGCGGTGACGAACAGGTGCAGGGCGCGCCAGCGACCGATCCGCCGCGGCACGCTCACGGTCCCGCCCGCCCCCGGGATCAGACCCATCGAGACCTCGGGCAACCGGAACACCGTGTCGGGCGCGGCGACGATGTGACCGGCGAACGCCGGAATCTCGATGCCCGCGCCGACGCAGTGACCGTGCACCCGTACCTCGGTGAGGTCCCGCAGGCGCGCGACCAGGCGACCGGCACCGCCGCGGGTGCGGATCAGGTGCGCGACGGCGGTGTCCGGGGTGCGGCCGAATTCGTCGAGGTCACCACCCGCGCAGAACGACGGTCCGGCACCGTCGAGGACGACCCGGCCGATGCTGTCGTCGAGCAACGCGACGCCCAGCGCCTCGACGAGAGCATCCCGCAACTGCGTGCCGTAGGCATTGCGGCGTTCGGGACGGTTCAGGGTGATGTGCAGCGTGTCGTCGTCGCGGGCGATCAGCACCGGTTCCTGCGGGGCCGGTGGCGGCAGCGGACGCGGGCCGCGCTCGTCGAGCCACCGGTGGAACTCGGGGCCGCCCTGCAGTGTCGAATAGCCGAGCGACTCGACGTCGATCGCGGCGGGCACCGGAAGCGTCTCGGCGGCACGCAACACCTGACCGGCCGTCAGCGCGGCATAGGGGTTCCAGGTGACGGCCGCGACGAACCCGGCGATCGCGTCGTCGAGGTCGCCGGACCCCACCACCGTCCGCTCGCGCGGGTCGGGACCCGCGACGTAGGTGAGGTCGAGGGCATCGAGCAGCAGGCCCAGTTCCGGAGCGTCCTCGATGTCGCCTCCCCCGAACCGGCCGACGAGCAGGCGGTCGCAGTCGCGGGCACGGTCGGCGGCGACGGGAAGCAGGTCGTCGGGCGCACCGTCCAGATCGACGACCAGCACGGGTGCGTCGAGCACCCCGCCGCCGGTGAGCAGAGGTGTGTGGGCCGCGCCGGCGGCGAGATCCGCCACCCCGATCGTGCGCACCTCGGTCTTGCCCAGTGACGCGTCGACGTTCATCCGTTCACCATTCGTTCCGCCTCGAGGTCGTCACCGCCCGAAGGCGGTCCCATCGGCCCCATCCCGGGGCAATGTAACATCGGCCACGTGTCGACCGGTCCGAGCCTTGATCCCGTCGAGGACTGGGCCGAGAGCGGAATCGCCGCCCTGACCGGTTTTCTCGACGGTCCCCCGCTGATCCCACCCGGGCGTGCCGCGACCCGGGCACGGGAACTGTCCGACTTCGTCGCGGCCGCGTCCTCCGGGGCGGTCCGGCTCGACGGCGCCCGATTGCTCTCCGAGCGCGCCGCGTTCACCGGTCACCGCAGGTCCGGGGCGGTGTCTGCGGGCGGATCGTGCCGGCTGCTGCCGACCGCCGACGGGTGGGCGGCTGTCTCGTGCGCCCGCCCCGACGATCCGATACTCCTCGGCGCGCTGGTGTGCGCCGAGATCGACGACGATCCGTGGCCGGTCGTCGGCCGGTGGTTGCGCGAGCACACCGGCGCCGAACTGGCCGAACGCGCCGAACTGCTGGGCGTCGCCGCCGGGCCCGTCGCCGCGCCGATCGCGGTTCCGCCGGTGCCGGCCGCGCCGCGATCGGTCGAGGGTCTGCTCGTCGTCGACTTCAGTGCGCTGTGGGCCGGGCCGCTGTGCGCTCATCTGCTGGGGCTGGCCGGCGCCCGCGTGGTGAAGGTGGAGACACCGTGGCGGCCCGACGGTGCGCGGCGCGGCAATCCCGACTTCTACCGGTTGCTGCACGCCGGCCACGAGTCGGTGGTGCTCGATCCGAACGTGCCCGCCGAACGCGACGCGCTGCACAGCCTGGTCGCGGCGGCGGACATCGTGATCGAAGCGTCCCGGCCGCGCGCGCTCGCCGGATTCGGCCTCGACGCGGACGCATTCGTCGCCGACGGGGGAACCTGGATGTCGATCACCGCACACGGCCGCGGCAGCAACCGCGTCGGTTTCGGTGACGACGTCGCCGCGTCCGCAGGCCTGGTCGGATACGACCGTGGCACACCGGTGTTCGTCGGCGACGCGATCGCCGATCCCCTGACCGGACTGACCGCGGCGGCGCTCGCGATGTCGGCACCGAACGGGGATCGCGGGCACCTGTGGGACGTTGCGATGTCCGCGGTCGTCGCCGCCACGCTCACCGACTCCGAATCCGTTGTACCGCAGACATATCGGTCCGGAGATCGGTGGTGGGTGGACACCACGAACGGCGCCGTCGCGGTCGCCGAACCGGCACCGCGCACACCGTCGGGTCTCGCGCCGGAATCGGGGCGCGACACCGACAAGGTGCTGTCCGAGTTGAAGATCCGGCGATGAACACGCTGCTGGTTCGCGATGTCGAGGTCGCGGGACGGCCCGGTGTCGACGTGCTGATCCGGGCCGGGGTGATCGTCGCGGTCGGTCCCGGGCTCGACGTGCCGGGTACTGCCGAGGTGCTCGACGGTCGCGGCGGGGCCCTGATTCCCGGCCTGCACGACCACCACCTGCACCTGCACGCCGCTGCCGCACAACGAATGTCGGTGCGGTGCGGTCCGCCGCACGTGCGCTCGGCCGGCGACCTCACCGATGCTCTCGCCGCCGCGCCGGGCGACGACTGGATCCGCGGCGTCGGCTACATCGAGTCGGTGGCGGGACTGCTGGACTCGGCGGGCTTGGACCGGATCCACGCCACCCGGCCGGTGCGGATCCAGCACCGCAGCGGCGCGATGTGGGTGCTGAACACGGTAGCCGCCGGATTGGCCCGACTCGACGATGCGGATCATCCGGGGGTGGAACGCGACGAACGGGGGCGGCCCACCGGCCGGGTGTGGCGCGCGGACGACTGGCTGCGCGACCGACTGCCCGCGACCGCGCCACCGCCCTTGGACGCGGTCGGCGCCGACCTGACAAGATTCGGGATCACGGGGATCACCGACGCCACCCCGGACCTGTCGGAGAGTTCACTGGACGCGCTGGTCGACGCCCACCTCCGCGGGATCGTTCCCCAGCGGATGCGTATGCTCGGGGTACCGCTCCACCACGAATCATCCTGGTGCACATACTCCCTGAGCCCCGGTCCCTACAAGATCGTGCTCGCGGACTCGGGGCTACCCGAACTGGACGACCTGGTCGCGACGATCCGCCGCGTGCACGAGGCCGGACGGGCGATCGCCGCGCACTGCGTCACCCGCGAGGCCCTGCTCATCCTGCTCGTCGCCCTCGACGAGGCCGGCACCCGCCCCGGCGACCGCATCGAGCACGGCGCGTTGATCCCGGCAGAGTCGGTCGCGGAGTTGCGGCGGCGCGGCCTGACTGTCGTCACCCAGCCGGGTTTCCTGGCGCACCGCGGCGACGACTACCTGCGCGACGTCGAGCCACGCGACCTGCCGGATCTGTATCGGTGCCGGAGCCTGATCGACGGGCACGTCCCGACGGCGTTGTCCAGCGACGCCCCGTACGGCCCGCTCGACCCGTGGGAGGTGATCGCCGCCGCCGTCGACCGGCGCTGTCCTACCGGCGAGATCGTCGGGCCCGCAGAACGTATCGACCCGAGCGAGGCGCTCGACCGTTATCTGGCACCGCTCGACGACCCCGGTGACCCGGCCCGCACGATCCGCGTAGGCGCTGAAGCCGACCTGGTGCTGCTCGATCGCTCTCTCACCGAGGTGTTGGCGTCACCGCACGCGGACCGCGTGCGCGCCACCGTGATCCGCGGCGAAGTGCGCTGACGCGCCGGTGTGCCTTTGTGGCGGTCCCAGCCGCCACAAAG
>NZ_JBSFRG010000047.1:0-38551 GCF_053589115.1 Rhodococcus sp. NPDC003383
GCAGCAGAGCGATGAAAGCCATGTCCGACGTCCCTGGGTGGTTCGAAGCCTACGGCCGTCGCCCAGTTCGAACCCCCTGAAAGAAAGGTAAGGATGCGTTGACGGAATGGAGTCTGGGCGCGGTGTTCGACGCCGTCGCCGACGCGGTCCCGGACCGCACCATGACGGTGTGTGGCGCGCGCCGCAGCACCTTCGGTGAATCCGCCTCGAGAACACGCCGATTCGCAAATTTCCTCGCCGACCGCGGCTTCGGGGAACACACCCCGCGGCACCGGCTCGACCGGTGGGAATGCGGACAGGACCGCATCGCGCTGATCATGCGCAACGACCTGTACCCGGACCTGATGATCGCGTGCGCGAAGGCGCGGGTGGTGCCGGTGAACGTCAACCACCACTACACGCCCCGCGAGATCCGTGACCTGCTCGCCTACATCGCCCCGCGCGGGATCGTCTACCACCGATCGTTCGGGCCGGTCGTCGACCGGACCGCCCCGCCCGGGGTGGAGCTGCTGATTTCCGTCGACGACGGCACCGACGTGCCCGAACTCGCCGGGGCGGTGCCGTTCGAGGAGGCCGTCGAACTCGGCGATCCGGACGCCGTGATCGCGACCTCACCCGACGACCTGATCATGCTGTGCACCGGCGGCACCACCGGCCGGCCGAAGGGCGTGCTGTGGCGGCAGGGTGACATGTACGTCTCGTCGATGAACGGCGCCGACCACGACTCCGCCGAACCCGTGCAGGCGCTGGCCCGCGCGACCGGGCAGGTGTGGTTCGCCGCGTCGCCGCTGTCGCACGCCGCCGGCACCTGGACCACCTTCGCCGGGCTCCTCGTCGGACAGACCGTCGTGCTGTACGACGACCGGGAGAAGTTCGACGCCCGCATCGCGCTCGAAACGGCCGAGCGGGAGAAGGTCACGCTGATGACCGTCGTCGGCGACGCCTACGCCGGACCGCTCGTTCGTGAGATGCAGCGCCACCCGTACGAACTGTCGTCCCTGTCGGTGATCGGCACCGGGGGAGCGGCGACCAACCCGGTGCACAAACGTGCACTGCTCGAACAACTTCCGCACGCCTTCCTCGTCGAGGGGTACGGCTCGTCGGAAACCGGCGGAATGGGATACGGGCGCAGCACCCGCGGCTCCGAGGTCGACACCTTCGACCCGATGCCCGGCGGCACCGCCGTCTCGCACGACCGCACCCGGCTGCTGAACCCGGGCGACCCCGAGATCGGCTGGGCCGCCCGCACCGGCCGCGTCCCGCTGGGCTACTTCGACGACCGCGCCGCCACCGAAGCGACCTTCCCGATCATCGACGGGCAGCGCCTGGCGATCCCCGGCGACCGCGTCACCGTCGACGCCGACGGCTCCCTGCGGCTGCTCGGCCGGGATTCGCTGGTCGTCAACACCGGCGGCGAAAAGGTGTTCGTCGAGGAGGTCGAGGAAGTGCTGCGCGCGCAACCCGGCGTCGTCGACGCGCTGGTCGTGGGCAGATCCAGTCCTCGCTGGGGTCAGGAGATCGTGGCGCTCGTGCAGTCCGCGGACGGCGAGTCCGTCGAATCCGCGCTGCGGCAGGCGTGCCGCGACTCGCTCGCCGGGTTCAAGGCACCGAAGGCCTTCGTGTTCGTCCCCGAGATCCGGCGGCTGGGGAACGGAAAACCCGACTACCGCTGGGCCGCACAGCAGGTCGCCGAGCCGGCACTCGAGAAGGACGGAGCGTGAGCATGCCGAAGGTCCTCGACTGCCTGGTGAACGTGCACTTCGGCGAGCGCGAACAACCCGCGTGGATGCTCGAGGTGCGGGACAAGTACTTCAAGGGACCGCAATCGATGTATCGGCAGGTGGATCTGGCCGAACTGATCGACGAGATGGACGAACAGGGCGTCGAGAAGGCGATCCTGATGTACTCGATCGTCAAACCGTCACCGACCGCGCTGAAGTTCGTCGAGGAGATGCCGGACCGGTTCGCGCTCGCCGTCAACGGCGTCGACCTGCTGCATCCGGTTTCGTCGCTGCGCGAACTCGCCGCGCTCGTGCACGATCTGCCGGTCGCGTACACGACGGTGGGACCGAGCTTCTGGGGCGACGGCATGTACCCGCCCACCGACGCCGTGTACTACCCGCTGTACTACAAGTGCGCCGAACTGGGCCTGCCGCTGTGCATGAACACCGGCCTACCGGGCCCGCCGATTCCCGGCGAGGTCCAGCACCCGATCCACCTGGACCGGGTCTGCTACCGCTTCCCGGAACTGAAGCTGTGCATGATCCACGGCGCCGACCCCTGGTGGGACGTCGCGATCCGGCTGCTCATCAAGTACGACAATCTGCGGCTGATGACCTCGGCGTGGTCACCCAAGCGGCTGCCGGACAGCCTGCTGCACTACATGCGCACCCGCGGCAAGGGCAAGGTGATCTTCGGATCCGACTGGCCGGTGCTGCCGATGCGCCGCCTCGTCCCCGAGGCGCTGGCGCTGGATCTGCCGGACGACGTCCGCGACAACTACCTCTATCGCAACGCACAGGAATTCTTCTTCGGCGGCCGATCCGCCGGCGGCACGGCCGAATGACGGGACAGGGGCACACGGGATGGACCGCTACGAACTACGCAGGCAGGACTACAGCCTGTCCGCGGACCAGACGGAACTACAGGCCGCATACGCGAAGTTCTTCCGGGCGCGCAGTCCCCTCGAGGTCGTGCGCGCCGCCGAACCCGGTGGATTCGACAAGAACCTGTGGGAACAACTGTGCGCGACCGGCGCGACCTCCATGGCGTTGCCCGAGGACGTCGGCGGCGACGGCGCGACGCTGGTCGACCTGACGCTCGTCGCGGAGGAACTCGGCCGCACCCTCGCCCCGGTGCCGTGGATCGACCACGTGTGCGGCTCCCGGCTGCTCGCCCGGCTCGATGCGTGCGACACCACCGACATCGTCACCGGACGCGAGATCGTCGCGCTGGACCCACGATTCGACGCTCCGCCCGGCAGGCGTCTCGTCCCGTCGGGATCGGTCGCCGACCGCATCGTCGTCCGCGACGGCGACGACGTCGTGCGCCTCGAATTCGACACCCGCCCCGCGAAGGTCGACAACATCGGCAAGCTGCCGGCGGCGTGGATCGACCCGGCCGCAGCGGATCGTCGCACCGTGCTCGCGAGCGGACCCGAGGCGGTCGCGCAGTACGATCGGGCGCTCGAGGAATGGCGGCTCCTGACCTCCGCCGCGCTCGTCGGACTGGTCGAGGAAACACTCACCATCGCAGCGGAATTCGCCAAGAACCGCTACACCATGGGGGTGCCGATCTCGACCCTGCAGGGCATCTCGCATCCGCTCGCGAACATCGCGATCGTCGTGCACGGGGCCCGCAATCTGACACGGCGGGCCGCGTGGTTCCTCGACAACGAGCCCGACGCGGCGCCGGTGCTCGCGTCGGCGGCGTTCGTGTACCTGGCCGACGAGGCACCGCGCGCGGCGACGATGGCCGTGCACGTGCAGGGCGGACTCGGGGTCGCCGCCGAATCGGCGGCCTCGGCGTATCTGGTCCGCGCCCGCGGCTGGGCACTGGCCGGCGGTGATCCCGCCGACGCCGCGGTCCGGGTCGCCGAGAGCTTCGCCGCGCGGGCCTAGCCGAGTCGACAAGAGCAGGCCGACAAACAGCAGGGGGAACCATGGATTTCTCACTCGTGGAACTGTCCGACGAGGACGCCGCGTTCCAGCGGCGGGCACGCGCCTTCCTCGACACGCACGTCACCGACGAGGTGCGCCGCCGCGACCGGGAGACCGGCGACAACTTCGACGAGGGCGTGCACCTGGCGATGGGCGCCGACGGCTGGCTCGCCGCGGAACGCGCACCCGAATCGGAAGGCGGCCTGAACCGGCTGCGGCGCAGACTGTGGGACCTCGAGAAACGCCGCGCCCAGGTGCCGTGGGTGACCGCGGGCACCACCGCCATCGTGACCACCTCGGTCGAGAAATACGGATCGCCCGAGGTGCGCGCCGAGGTGCTGCCGAAGATCGACAGCGGCGAGGTCCGGCTGTGCCTGGGCTACACCGAACCCGACGGCGGCTCCGACGTCGCGACCTGCAAGACCCGAGCGGTCCGGGACGGCGACGACTGGATCATCAACGGCTCCAAGATGTTCACCACCGGCGCCCACAACTGCCAGTACGTCTTCCTCATCACCAACACCGATCCCGACGCCCCCAAGCACAAGAGCCTGACGATGTTCCTCGTCCCGCTCGACACCCCCGGCATCGAGATCCAGGGGCTGCGCACCGTCGACGGCGACCGCACCAACATCGTCTACTACTCCGACGTGCGCGTGCCCGACAAGTACCGGCTCGGCGAGGTCAACGGCGGCTGGGCCGTGCTGATGGGTCCGCTCGCCGAGGAACACGGCGTCGTCGACGCCGCGAACGACGGTCTGCAGGACGTGTCCATCCTGATCCATCAGGGCACCACCATGGCGACCCGGGTCGACCGCATTGCGCGGATCCTCGGACAGGGGGGCCCGGACGGCCGCCGGCCGCTCGACGACCGGGCGGTCGCGTACCGGCTCGGCCGCAGCATCGCCCGGATGGAAGCGGCACTGTCGGCGCCGCACATGTTCGGGCGCGTCGCGATCGCCCAGACGATGCGCGACATCTCCCCGGACCTGATGGACATCCTCGGTTCCGCATCCGCACTGCCCGTCGACACCGAAGGCGCCGCTGACGACGGCGGCGCCGAGCACCTGTTCCGGTGGGCCCCGTTGTGCGGCATCTACGGCGGCACCCTCGAGGTGTTCCGGAACATGATCGCCCAGCACGTGCTCGGTCTCGGCCGGCCCAACTACTCGCAGCCCGCACGCGCCGAGGCGCACTGAGGAGCGTTCACCATGGCGACGAATCCGCACCCGTTCCCGATCTTCGACTCGGACAACCACATGTACGAGACCCGGGACGCGCTGACCAAGTACCTCCCGGTCCACGCGAAGGACGCCATCCGCTACGTCGACATCGACGGTCGCACCAAGATCGTCGTGCAGAACACCATCAGCGAGTTCATCCCCAACCCGACGTTCTCCGTCGTGGCCGCGCCCGGCGCGCAGGAGGACTACTTCCGCAACGGCAACCCGGACGGCAAGTCGGCGCGGGAGATCATGGGCAAACCCATCAAGTCGATTCCCGCGTTCCGGGACCCCGCGGCGCGGCTCGAAAAGCTGAACGAGCAGGGCCTCGACTACGCGCTGATGTTCCCGACCCTCGCGAGCCTCGTCGAGGAACGCCTCAAGAACGATCCCGAGCTGACCCACGACGTCATCCACGCGCTCAACCGGTGGATGTACGAGCACTGGAGTTTCGACTACGAAGGCCGGATCTTCGCGGTTCCCGTCGTCACCCTGCCCATCGTGGACCGGGCGCTCGAGGAACTGCAGTGGTGCCTCGAGCGCGGCGCGAAGACGGTGCTCGTCCGTCCCGCGCCGGTGCCGGGTTTCCGCGGCAGCCGATCGTTCGGGTTCGAGGAGTTCGACCCGTTCTGGAAAGCCTGTGTGGACGCGGGGATTCCGGTGTCGATGCACGCGTCGGACAGCGGCTATTCGGAGGTCCTCGACATCTGGGAGCCCGCCACCGAATACAAACCGTTCGCCCCCACCGCATTCCGGACCGCCGCGATCGGCTCGCGCGCGATCGAGGACGCGATGACCGCGCTCGTGTGCCACGGCGCGTTGTCGCGGAATCCGGACCTGCGGATCCTCTCCATCGAGAACGGCTCCGACTGGTTGCCCACCTTGTTCCGCAACCTGCGGCACGCCTACGACAAGATGCCGCAGCTGTTCCTCGAGGACCCGATCGAGGCGTTCCGGCGCTGCGTCTACGTCAATCCGTTCTGGGAGGACGACTACCGGGAGGTCGTCGAGATGCTCGGCGCGGACCGCGTCGTCTACGGCTCGGACTGGCCGCACCCGGAAGGGCTGGCCGATCCGCTGAGCCTGCTCGGGCAGCTCGACGGACTGTCGGCCGAGGATGCGCGAAAGGTCATGGGAGGCAACATGCTCGACCTGCTCGGTCTCGATCCCGCGGTCGCGCGGGGCGCCTGAGGTGGCGGCCGGCATCGCGGCCTCGGACCCCACTCCGGGTGGGGTCGGCACGGTCACCGAACGCGTCGTCGACATCGACGGCATCCCCATGTCGGCGTTGTGCGCCGAGGTCGCCGAACCGCGCGCCGTCGTGGTCGCGTTGCACGGCGGCGCAACCACTTCGCGGTACTTCGACCTGCCGGGCAGACCCGAACTGTCCTTGTTGCGCGCCGGCGCCGCGCTCGGTTACACCGTGCTGGCGCCGGACCGGCCCGGCTACGGTGCGTCGGCGCCGTTCGGGGACGAGTTCGACGATCCGGCGCGCCGCGTCGACGCGTGCTACGCGACCGTCGACGCCCTGCTCGGGGCGTCGCCGCGCGGCGCGGGCACATTCCTGCTGGCGCACTCGGCCGGGTGCGACCTCGGTGCCCGCATGGCCGCGGATCCGCGCGGCGCGCGGCTGCTCGGGCTGGAACTGGCCGGGACCGGCACCGTGAAGTACGCCGACGCCGAACAACTGATCACGGCGATGCGCAGCCTCGGCGACCGCGGGACCATCCGGGACCTGCTCTGGTATCCCGAGGACCTGTACCCGGAGGAGGTGCGCGGCGGTCGGTCGCTCTCGTCGCGCACCCCTCGATACGAGGCGACGGTCGCGGTCCGGTGGCCGATGAAGTTCCCGGTGCTGTCCCCGGACATCCGGATTCCGGTGCGGCTCAGCCACGCCGAACACGAACGGGTGTGGCGGACCGACCCGGACACACTCGACGCGATCGCGCGGGGCTTCACGTCGTCGCCGCGGCTGGTGTGGTACCGGCAGGCCGCGAGCGGACACAACATGAGTGTCGGGTTCGCCGCGGGTGCCTATCACCGGAGTGTGCTGGCATTCGTGGAGGAGTGCGCGCTCGCAACCGAACGTCCGTCCGCGTGACATCTGGAGGTGCTGTGAAGGTCCCGTTCACCTGGAAGGTCACCGGGTGGTTCATGGTGGGCTGGTCGGCGGAATTCCCCGTGAGGGAGGTGCGGCCGCTGAAGTACTTCGGCGAGGACCTGGTCGCCTACCGCGACGAGTCCGGTGCGATGCACATCCTCACCGGCCACTGCCGGCACCTGGGGGCGCACATCGGCTACGGCGGCACGGTGGTGGGGGACTGCGTCGAATGTCCGTTCCACGGCTGGCGCTGGGGACCCGACGGCACCAACCGCGCCATCCCGGGCGAGAATCGCACGCGGCCCACGGTGCGGCTGCGGGTGTATCCGGTGGTCGAACACGACGGCTGCGTGTTCATGTGGCACCACCCGGACGGCGCCGCCCCGACCTGGGAGATGCCGGGGATCCTGGGGTTGTTCCCCGAGGTCGGGTCGGGTGAGTCGTCGGACTACTACCGCCCGTATCCGGAGTTCTCCCGCAAGACCGAACGCGAACCGGTGCATCCGCAGGTGGTGCTCGAGAACGGTCCCGACAGCCTGCACTTCCAGTACGTGCACGGCGCGACCGTCACCCCGCAGATGCTGGACTACAGCGCCTCGGACCACGCGTGGAAGTTCCTCACCGGCTGGTCCGACGCGCGCAGCGACGACCCGGAGAAGATGGCGCTGAAGATCCACGCGCACATGTTCGGGCTCGGCGGGTCGATCAGCGCGTTCGAGGGCTCGTCGAGGCATCGGCTGATCTTCGCGACCACACCGGTCGACGACGAAAGCTCGGATCTGTTCTATTCGATCTGGTGGCCCCGCAACCCCGGCGACGACGACGTGCCGCCGGCCGACGTCCGTGAACGCGTCGAACGCCAGTTCCTCGTCACCGTGTGGGAGGACCTGAGCATCTGGCGGCACCAGAAATATGTCGAACATCCGCCGCTGTCCCCGAAGGACGCGAAACCGTATCTCTCGCTGCGTAAGTGGGCGCAGCAGTTCTACGGTGTCCCACCGGTCGACGCCACCGCCTGACCTCCTGATCACGATCGCAGCGGGTGGTTCGGCAGCAGCACGCCGATGCCGAGCCGCAGTGTCGACGAGCGCGCCACCCAGCGGTGGGCCACCGGCCATCGAGGCTGCCATGACGACAGCAGCGTACCCGGAACAGCTGCCCTGTTCCCGCGGGAGAATGACGGCGCCGAGCAGGGCCACCGCGACGGTCACGACGCCGCTGATACCGATGCCCTGCAGGGCGCGGCCGGCGAACAGCACGGTCAGGGTCGGAGCGCAGGCCGAGACGAGGGAGCCGCCGATCAGCGTCAGCAGCGCCGGCTGAACGAGGCTCTTCGTCTGGCACGAGTAGTCGACTACGCGATTCGCCTTCGCGTCGGACCCCCGAGGGGCAAGTGCTCACAGCATGCCCTGTCAGATGCTCCGTCCGCGGTCGGACTGGGGAAGGTCGCGAAGATCGAACGGGGGTGCCATGAGTCCTGGTGGTCCACGCGAAGTCGGCGTGACGCCGACCGTAGCCGGTAGCGGAGTTCGCGCTACCGGCGGGTAAATATGGTTCTTGTGTTCTCGCACGTAGCCTGATACCCGAAGCAATACCGCACCCGGAGCACTTCGAAAAGCGGACCGAACTGACGTGGGAGACGAGACAAAAATGAGCGCCGATAAGCAGTCGACCATCATCTACACGTTGACCGACGAGGCACCGTTGCTCGCGACCTACGCCTTCCTGCCGATCGTGCGTACCTTCGCTGGTGCCGCGGGCATCGAAGTCGAGTCCAGCGACATCTCGGTGCCGGCGCGGATCCTGGCCGAGTTCCCCGACCACCTCACGGAAGAGCAGCGCGTACCGGACACCCTTGCCGAGCTGGGTCGTCTGACGCAACTGCCCGACACCAACATCATCAAACTGCCCAACATCAGCGCGTCGGTGCCGCAGCTCCTGGCCGCCATCAAGGAACTGCAGGACAAGGGCTACCAGGTCCCGGATTTCCCGCACGCCCCGAAGACGGAAGAGGAGCGTGCCATCCGGGAGCGCTACGGCAAGATCCTCGGTAGCGCGGTCAACCCGGTCCTGCGTGAGGGCAACTCCGATCGGCGCGCACCCCGGGCGGTGAAGGAGTACGCCCGTAAGCACCCGCACAGCATGGGCGAGTGGTCGATGGCCTCACGCAGCCACGTCGCGCACATGCGGCACGGCGACTTCTACCATGGCGAGAAGTCGATGACGCTGGACCGGCCGCGCAAGGTCCGGATGGAGCTGGTGACCGAGGGTGGCGAGACGATCGTCCTCAAGCCCGAGGTGGACCTGGGTGAGGGCGACATCATGGACAGCATGTTCATGAGCAAGAAGGCGTTGCTCGACTTCTACGAGGAGCAGATGGAGGATGCCCGCAAGACGGGCGTGATGTTCTCCCTCCACGTCAAGGCGACGATGATGAAGGTCTCGCACCCCATCGTCTTCGGCCACGCGGTGAAGACCTTCTACAAGGACGCCTTCGCCAAGCATCAGAAGCTGTTCGACGAACTGGGCGTCAACGTCAACAACGGTCTCGGCGACCTGTACGACAAGATCGAGACGCTGCCCAGTACGCAGCGGGACGAAATCAAGCAGGACCTGCACAAATGCCATGAGCACCGTCCCGAGTTGGCCATGGTCGATTCCGCCCGCGGCATCTCGAACTTCCATTCACCCAGCGATGTCATCGTGGATGCCTCGATGCCCGCTATGATCCGCTCGGGCGGCAAGATGTACGGCGCCGACGGAAGACCCAAGGACGTGAAAGCGGTAATGCCGGAGTCCACTTTCGCGCGCATCTACCAGGAGATCATCAACTTCTGTAAGACCAACGGCGCGTTCGACCCGACGACCATGGGCACCGTCCCCAACGTCGGGCTCATGGCGCAGAAGGCCGAGGAGTACGGCTCGCATGACAAGACCTTCGAAGTTCCGGAGGAGGGCGAGGCCAACTTCGTCGATGTCGACACCGGTGAGGTGCTGCTGACCCAGCACGTCGAGGCGGGTGACATCTGGCGCATGTGCACCGTCAAGGACGCGCCGGTCCGCGACTGGGTCAAGCTCGCGGTCACCCGGGCACGCAACTCCGGTATGCCGGTCCTGTTCTGGCTCGACCCGTACCGCCCGCACGAGAACGAGTTGATCAAGAAGGTCGAGCTGTACCTGCAGGATCATGACACCGAGGGCCTCGACATCCAGATCATGTCGCAGGTGCGCTCGATGCGATACACGCTGGAGCGGCTGATCCGCGGGCTGGACACCATCGCCGCGACCGGCAACATCCTGCGCGACTACCTCACCGACCTGTTCCCGATCCTCGAACTGGGTACGAGCGCCAAGATGCTGTCGATCGTGCCGCTGATGGCGGGCGGCGGCCTGTACGAGACGGGCGCAGGCGGGTCGGCGCCCAAGCACGTCAAGCAGTTGGTGGAGGAGAACCACCTGCGCTGGGATTCGCTCGGTGAGTTCCTGGCGTTGGCCGTAAGCCTGGAGGACCTCGGGCTCAAGGCTGGCAACGAGCGCGCCAAGATCCTGGCAAAGACGCTCGATGCAGCGACCGGCAAGCTGCTGGAGACGAACAAGAGCCCGTCGCGCAAGACCGGCGAGCTCGACAACCGGGGCAGCCAGTTCTACCTCGCGATGTACTGGGCGCAGGAGCTTGCCGCGCAGACCGAGGACCAGGAACTCGCGGAACAATTCGCCCCGCTGGCCGAGGCGCTGGCCAGGGACGAGGACACGATCGTACGGGAGCTGATCGAGGTGCAGGGCGCGCCGGTTGACATCGGCGGCTACTACAAGCCGGACAGTGTCAAGACCGCGGCCGTGATGCGGCCGAGTAAGACCTTGAACACCGCGCTTGCGGCCGTCAACCGCTGATATGTAGAGAAGTCTGTCGAGAAGGCAGAGTGAGGCGCCTCCGGGGAGCGACCCTGGAGGCGCCTCTGCGCTTCGTCGAGGGAGTCCTGTGGTGAGCGTGTCGACAAGCGACGCGCGGTCAGACGGGGGTCCCTCCCGCTTGCGGGGTGAATATACGCGGGTTGGCTGCCGCAGGACGGTTTTCCGGCTGGATCACATCCGCGTGCCCAGAGACGAGAGTCGGTCCGAACAGGCCTGCTCATAGCGGTGTCGCGGGTCGATCCACGCGCTGTCACCACCGGACTCGCCGGCGAAGCAGATCAGGGGGTGAGCATCAGCAGTCCATCACCGCCAACGACCAGCACCAGCCCGCGAACTCCCGGGCGATCGCCACGTTCGCGATCACGGGTCGTTTGCGGCGTTCGAGAAAACCCACCCACCGCTGATGCAGCCGGCGATTCCCTTCGTCGCCGCGGGCGCGAGCCGCGGCCGGGGCCTGATCCCAGCGGGACCGCATCACTGCCCGACGTGATACCGCGGCCGGTGATGCCAGGCAGCCTCCACCAACAGCCGACGGGCATGGGTGTTGCCGGTCTTGGTGATCGACCCTTGATTCCGCGAGATCCCGGACGAGTACTCCGAGGGCACCAAGCCGACGAACGCCTTTGCGTCGATCACGGCGGGAAAGTGCTGACAGCGCGCTCTGTTCAGATCCTCCCCTCGGAGCTCAGACTGGGAAGGTCGCAAAGATCGGATTGGGGGTGTCATGAGTCCTGGTGGTCCCCGCGAAGTCGGCGCGGCACCGACCGTGGCCGACATCGACGCGATCGCCGGGCAGGCCGAGCCGATCATCCGCAACCTGCGGATCACCCACGCCTACCATCTGCTGTCGCGCTCGCTCGCTTCACGGACCGGTGGTCACGCGAATTGGTGCACGTTCGCCGTGTGGGCGTCCAAGCAGGTGGGGCGGACGATTCGGCAGGAAGACCTGACGCATGCCCTGGAACGATCGCTTGCCGCGTCACCCGAGGTGGACGCCGGGATCGATCTGGTGGTTCGGGGTCTGCGGCGGGCGTTCCCGGGACACCCGGTGGTCGAACAGGCGGTGCGCACGGTGATCGTGCGGGCGGCACGCCTGGACGAAGTCAGCGCTGCCACGGCGCGGGGCAATCTGAAGGTGTTCGCGGAGATCGCCCGCGAGTTCGCCCGCTTCCTGGCCGAGTTCGCGCAGGACACGGTGCTCGACGAGCAGCGGATCGCGGACTTCTGCGCCACGCTGCGGCCGGGGGAACCACCCGACGGGCAGGACTACCTGCGCCGGGCATTCACGCGGTATCACCGGGCGATCTTCAGCACCGACGAGAAGCAGCGCGCCGAGCTGCTGCTCCTGGCCAACCTCGAGATCGGCCTGCACGAACAAACCCGGCTGCAACCGGAGATCACCGCGGCGTTGGAGGCGCCCATCCTGGATCCGCGGGACCTGGAACGCCGGCTGCTGGATCTGTTGTTGCCGGACAACCCGATTCTGAAGTGGCCCCGCCTGGCCCTGCTGACCGTCCTCGGCCGGCGCACACCGGTACGCCTGGCAGCGGAGCAGTTGACCGAGCATGTCCGCCGCTTGGTGCGCCGCGCCGTCACCGAGCACCTGATGGTCCTGTCTCTGCCGGACGGCGGGGTGCTCGACCTGTCCGAGGACCTGCCGGCGACGTTCCCGCCCCTGCTGGCGGAACTGGTCGACCCCGAACTTCGGGCCTTCCTCGCCCGAGTGGACCCGAGCCCCGACAGTGTGCGGGACACCGCCGTTCGCGACTGGTCCGACCTTCCGGACCGGATGCACTACATCACGGACCTGTTCCGTTGTTACGCCCAGCGCGCCGACCTGCTCGATCCACCGTTCACCGCGGATCAGGTCGCGGACTTCACCGCGGGGCGCCTGCCGTCCGGTCGCCTCTGACGGCCGTCGCGGGGTGACCGGCCTCGTGCGTTGTGCCGGTTGTGTCGATCCCCGGCGGGACGCCGTCTTGTACAGTCGCTGCACGATCTCGGGCGCCGTTCCTCGAACGCCCGAACGGCGCCGGCGCAGGAGGTTCGGTTCGGATGAGTGAGCACAGGGTTCGTATCGACGTCGACGAACTCGGGGTCGCGACAGTGACCCTGGATCGAGCCGAGAAGCACAACGCCCTGGATTCGGCGATGTTCGATGCGCTGGTCGACGCCACCGCGCGACTTGCCGTCGACCGCAGGGTCCGCGCCGTGGTGTTGCACGGTGCCGGCAAGAGCTTCTGTTCGGGCCTCGACATCACCGGTCTCGCGGATCGGAAAGGCATGGGGCCGCGGGATCTGCTGGCGCGTGAGGACGGTCAGGTCGCCGGCCACGGACAGCGTGCGGCCTACGGCTGGTCCCGTGTTCCGGCCCCGGTGATTGCCGCGATCACCGGCAATTGCTTCGGCGGTGGACTGCAGATCGCGCTCGGCGCCGACATCCGATTCGCGACCCCGGACGCACGGCTGTCGATCATGGAGGTCAAGTGGGGCCTCGTTCCCGACATGGGCATCACGCAGAGCCTGCCGCGACTCGTCGGCCTCGACGTCGCCAAGGAACTGACCTTCACCGGGCGGATCATCACGGGTGCCGAGGCGAAAGCGATCGGCCTCGTCACCCACGTCGTCGACGACCCATTCGCCGCGGCATCGGAGCTGGCGCGCGAGATCGCCGGGAAGTCCCCGCATGCGGTCCAGGCCGCCAAACGTCTCTACGAGGAGACCTGGACCGGATCGGATCCGGCGTCCGCGCTGATGCTCGAAAGCACCCTGCAGGTCGAGCTGATGGGGTCGCCCAATCAGATCGAGGCGGTCACCGCGGGGACAGCCGGGCGGGCACCCGCCTTCGTGGACCCGGACTGACCTCGGTCGGATCGCGGTTCAGATTGCGACCGCGGCCCCGCAGATGCCGCACTGCTCCAGGTGCCGGCGCTTCCAGCGCGCAACGGGAACGAAGAACAGGGTGAACTGCTGGCATTCCCGGATCCGTGCCCACTGCGTGGTGTTGTTGCAGCGCGGGCAGGTTCGGATCTGTCCTGGGCCGAGGTTCTGCCGCTTGGTGCCGAATCCGAACAGAAGGAACATCGCCCGAGCATAGAGCGACGCTCACACGAACCGGAACAGCGGCGGAATCGCGACCGCCGCGAGCACCGCCCACCCGCAGTAGACGGGGAGATACCGGGTCTGCCACCTTTCGACCGCGGCGAAACCGGTCCGCCCCCGGAGAAACGCGACACCGAGCCGAGCGGCCCACACCAGATTCACCATCAGGACGAGGTTCAGGCCGAGCGCGGTGACCTTGTTCGCGGTGAAACCGAACTCGGCGATGCGCGTAGCCATCGCGGTGAGCATCAGCAGGTCGACGGCGAGCGCCGCCGCGATCAGCACGACCTGCAGCAGATCGAACACGTTCGGTGCGGCATGTGGGTCCCGGGCCGAGATCGAGTACAGCAGCAGCCCGATCACGAGCACGAGGATCAGATCCATGAGGATCAGCAGGTCGCGATCGACGGTGACGACACTGCGGGACGCGATCACCGCGACGAACAGCGCGGCCAGCATGACGATCGTGATCGGTGTGAACACCCGGGTGAGGACGGGCGCGATGTTCTCGACGACCTCCTGTTTCGCCTCCACGAGCCAGGCTGCGACGACGATCGCGCCCGCCGGGCCGAACGGAAGGATCCATTGTTCGAAGAACGGTTCCACGTCGATCCCGAGGGCGCCGAAGGCTCCCGCGGTCAACCCCATCAGGACGCCGCCACCGAGGGCGAGCAACGCCAGATACACCGCCCATTCCCCGGTGAAGCGCACGAAGTCCATGCGCCGGCGGTGCGATCGCCAGTCGCCTCCGACGTAGGCTGTCCCGACCACGAACCACAGGGCGACGGGGGCGTGGATCGCTGCGATGATCTCGGTGACACCCCCAGGCTCGAAGGGGAACACGTTGAGCACGACCGCAGCAGCGCCGAACGGGAGGGCCAGTGCCGCGGTCTTTCGCGGGCCCATGTCGCGCTTCCACGCGAAGTACAGGGTGAGGAACGGCAGGACGAGCAGTGCGGCGTTGCGTACGAGTGCCGAGTCCGTCAGCCACTCGACTCCGGCCCGGACCGCGAGTCCGGCGCCGAGTGCGCACGCGAGCACGACCGCGAGCTCCCTGGGGCGGCGCAGAGCGCCGGATTCGTGACCGGCGTCCCTGGTGAGGACGAGTTGCTTCCACAGCCGGTCGTAATGCTCCTGGGCGAACTCCCGGGAGATCTCGTCGAGACTACCCATCCGGCCGACCGCGACCAGAAACGCCTCGTCGGCGGTCAGTCCGACCGAGACGAGGTCCGAGATCTGTTCCCTCAGATGATCTTCCATCTCGTCGATGTCCGAGGGTGAGATCACCCGATGGCCCGAGACGTAACTGCGCCAGCCGGCTATGCGGGATTCGAGATGTGCGTCGAGGGTCATCACGACCACCCCGGCGCGGCCGCAGGAGGCAACTGGGCCGACTGCCACACCTGCTGCAGCGCGTCGGCGACGACGGTCCACTGCGCCGCTCGTTCGGCGAGCACGCCGCGGCCGGCGTCGGTGATGGCGTAGTGCTTGCGGCGTCGCCCGTTGTCGGCGACGCGCCAGGTGGCGGACACGTGTCCCGCCCGCTCGAGGCGGTGCAGGAGCGGATACAGCATTCCGTCGGTCCACTGCATCTGCCCTTGAGACAATTCGTTGACGCGTTTGATGATCGCGTACCCGTACGACTCGCCTTCGGCGAGGATGCCGAGCACGAGCGGGGTGGCCGAGGCGGCCACCAGATCTTTCTCGATGAACATGTCGCCCTCATACCTAGCGCTGCTATGGATAACGGTGACCCTAGCAGATCTAGGTATGAGGAACGAGCGCCCGCAAGCGCGGGGGCGCGGCGCCGGTCAGGACGCGGTGTGCGCGGTGGCCGCCTTGATCTGTGCCTGGAACGCCGACAGCTTCTCCTCGGCGGGGGTGTGCTTGTGGCTGCGCGGCTGGATGCTCACGTCGTGTCCGGCGGAGGCGGCGCGCAGCGCGCCGACCGTGGCCCGGTCGCGGGGGATGTGCGTGAACGGATCGAACGAGTACCAGCGCATCGCGTTCAGGTGCGTCATCTTGTCGATCTCGTCGTCGGGCACGTTCTCGCGCACGAGCACCGACGAGAGGACCTCGGGGGCGTCGGGCCACATCGAGTCGCTGTGCGGGTAGTCGCACTCCCACGCGATGTTGTCGATGCCGATGTCGTGGCGCAGCCGCACCCCGGTGGGGTCGCTGATGAAGCAGGTGAGGAAGTGCTCGCGGAACACCTCGCTGGGCAGTTTGCCGCCGAAGTCCTGCAGGGTCCACGTGGAGTGCATCTCGTAGGTCCGGTCCAGGCGTTCGAGGAAGTAGGGGATCCACCCGGTGCCGCCCTCGGACAGCGCGATCTTCAGGTCCGGGTGGTCCTTGACCGGCCGGGACCACAGCAGATCGGCCGCGGCCTGCACGATGTTCATCGGCTGCAGCGTGATCATCACGTCCGGCGGGGAATCGACGGCCGGGATCGACAGCCGTCCCGACGACCCGATGTGCACGCTGAGCACGGTGTCGGTGTCGACGAGCGCCTTCCACAGCGGATTCCAGAACGGGTCGTGAAAGCTCGGGTAGCCCAGCGCGGCCGGGTTCTCCGTGAACGTGAGTGAATGAACGCCCTTCTCGGCGCAGCGCCGCACCTCGGCGGCGCACAGTTCGGCGTCCCAGATCACCGGCAGCGCCATCGGGATGAACCGGCCCGGGTAGGCGCCGCACCATTCGTCGATGTGCCAGTCGTTGTAGGCGCGCACCAGCGCGAGCGAGAAGTCCGGGTCCTCGGTGGCGAACAACCGGCCGGCGAATCCGGGGAAGGACGGGAAGTTCATCGACGCGAGGATGCCGCCGGCGTTCATGTCCTTGATGCGTTCGTGCACGTCGTAGCAGCCGGGCCGGATCTCGTCGAGGCCGTCCGGTTCGAGCCCGTATTCCTCCTTGGGGCGGCCGGCGACCGCGTTGAGCGCGACGTTGGGCACCACGGTGTCCCGGAACTTCCACATGTCGGCGCCGTCCGGGGTGTGGACGAGTTTCGGGGCGTCGGCGGCGTACTTCTTCGGCAGGTGGTTGTCGAACATGTCGGGTGGCTCGATGATGTGATCGTCCACGCTGATCAGGATCATGTCGTTCTTGTTCACGTCGACGCTCCTCAGCGGAAGATATTGGGGGACAGGTGGTTCAGTAGGCCATGAAGAGAATCTGCTCGCGGTCGTAGTCGTGCCCGGGATGCTGCTCGGCCAGATGCCTGCGTGCGTTCTCGACGAGTTCGTCCTCGTCGGCGCCGGTGAGGTACTCCCCGCAAGGGCAGGTGAGATGTCGTTTCACAGCACGGCTCCGGCTTCCTTGGCGGCGATGATGGCGTCCCAGTCGAAACCGAGTTCGAGCAGGATATCCTCGGTGTGTTCGCCGTATTCGGGGGCGCGGCGCGGTGGCGGCGGAGTCTCGTCGAACTGGACGGGTGCGGCGGCGGTGCGGTATTCGCGGCCCGCGGCGTCCGTGACGGTCATGAGATAGCCGTTCGCGACGACCTGCGGATCCGAGAGCACCTCCTTCGGGCTCGCGAGGGTCGCCCACACGCCCGGTTCGTCGGCGAGGATCTTCTGCCAGTCGGCGAGGTCGCGTTCGGCGAAGGTGTGGCGCAGTTCCGCGGTCGCGGTTTCCTTGTTGGCGACCAGATTCGCCAGCGGCACGAACCGTTCGTCGGTGGCCATGTCGGGTCGGCCGATGCGTTCGCAGAAGCCCTTCCAGTACCGGTCGGCCTGCAGGAACACCAGCTGGATCCACCGGCCGTCGCGGGTGCGGTAGCGGTTGACGGCGGGATTCGGTGCCGTGCCCGCATTGCCCACCGGGATCCGGTCGATGCCGTAGTAGTCCGCCGCGGCGATGTCCGGCGCCATCGCCCAAACACTTTGGGACAGAAGGGAACTGTCCACGATGGGTGCGTGGCCGGTGGTGGCCCGGTGGAACAGGGCGGCGGCGATCCCGCCGGCGAGGGTGATGCCGCCCTGCAGGTCGCCGAACGCGGGGGTCTGCGTCACCGGGTATTCGGCATCCGGTGGGGTCAGGGCGTAGGCGACGGCGCCGCGGGCGAGGTAGCTGGCGGCGTCGAAGCCGCCGCGGTCGCGTTCGGGTCCGCGGCTGCCCTGGCCGCTGCCGCGCGCGACGATGACGTTCGGGTTGAACTCGCGGATGCGTTCGACGGACAGGTCGGCGCGCTCGAGTGCGGCGGGCAGCCAGTTGGTGAGGAACACGTCGGCACGTTCGATCAGGCGCCGCAGGATGTCCCGGCCCCGTTCGGATTTGATGTCCACGCCGATGCTGCGTTTGCCGTGGTTCCCGAGTTCCATCATGAAGTTCGCGTCGACCCGCGACTGCGTCGGGTCGAGACCGCCGATGTTCAGGTAGCGGCACGGATCGCCGCCGCGCGTGTCCTCGATCTTGACGACCTCCGCCCCCCAATCGCTCAGCGCCGCACCGGCGCTGGGGACGTATGTCCACGATGCCAACTCGACGATGCGAATGCCCTGGAGCAGACCCGACATCGGTTCCCCTTCCGATTCCCGACGGTGTGTTGAGGAACTATACGGTAACGTTTACAGTTAATCATCCAGGATGGCGAACGGGGGGTACGTGAGCGAAATCGGGACGCGGATCGCACCACAGCCGAAGCGGCATTCTCGGGTGGCCGAACGCGCCGAACGCCGGATGCTCGTCGACGGCGCCCTGGTCGATGCCGTCTCCGGCGCCGTCTACGACAACCTCGACCCCGCCACAGGCCGGGTGCTCGGCACCACCGCGGCGGCCGGACCCGAGGACATGCATCGCGCGATCGCCGCTGCGCGCCGAGCCTTCGACGAAACCGACTGGTCCACCAATCGGTCCCTGCGCGCTCGGTGCCTCGACCAGCTCCAGGCCGGACTCGAAGCCGAACACGACGACCTGCGCGACGAACTCGTCGCCGAGGCCGGTTGCCCGGTGCTGACCACCGGCACCGCGCAGCTGGACTGGCCGCTGGCCGAGGCGCTGCGCTACCCGGCCCGCCTGATCGACGACTACCCCTGGGAACGCGTCCTCGACGGCGGCGGTCTGTTCGGTTCCCGCAACGTGCGGACCGTGGTGCAGGAACCGGTCGGGGTGGTCGCGGCCATCACCCCGTCCAACTTTCCGATAGAGGTGATCCTCAACAAACTCGGTCCGGCGCTCGCCGCCGGCAACACCGTGGTCCTCAAACCGGATCCGCACACCCCGTGGAACGCGACCCGGATCGGGCGGATCATCGCCGAGCGCACCGACATTCCCGCCGGGGTCGTCAACGTCGTCACCACCGACTCGACCGAGGTCGCCGCGCTGCCGGTCGCCGACCCGCGGGTCGACCTGATCTCCTTCACCGGTTCCACGGCCGTCGGTCGCACCATCGTGCGCGACGGCGCCGCCACCATGAAACGCACTTTCCTGGAACTGGGCGGCAAGTCCGCGCTGATCGTCCTCGACGACGCCGATCCGGCGGCGGCGCTGCACAGCGCGGTGGGCGTGTGTGTGCACGCCGGTCAGGCGTGCGCGGCGACCGGTCGGATGCTCGTGCACCGCTCGTTGTTCGACGACCTGGTCGAGAACGTGGCCGCGATGTTCGCGTCGGTGCCGGTGGGTGATCCGGCACTGCCCGACACGCTGGTCGGTCCCGTCGTCAGCGCCGCCCAGCGTGCCCGCGTGCTCGACGCGTGCAATCGCGCGGTCGGAGACGGGGCGCGGATCGTCACCGGCGGGGGAGCGGTGTGCGACCTGCCGCCGCACCTGGCAGGCGGCTTCTTCGTCGAACCGACCGTGTTCGTGTGTGAGGACCAGAGCCTGGCGATCACCCGCGAGGAGATCTTCGGCCCGGTGCTGGTCATGATCCCGTTCGCCGACGACGACGAGGCGATTCGTCTGGCCAACGACAGCGACTACGGCCTGGCCGGGGCGGTGCTGTCCGGGTCCACCGAGCGCGGCATGGCCGTCGCGCGGCGCATCCGGACCGGCGCGATCGGAGTCAACGGCGGCATGTTCTACGGCGCCGACGCCCCGTTCGGCGGCTTCAAGAACAGCGGCGTCGGACGCCAGTGCGGGCTCGAAGGATTCCAGCAGTACCTCGAAACGAAGACGATCGGCTGCCGCATGCCGCGTCAGTGAACAGCAGAAGCGAACGCCTCCCTGCCGACCCCGTCGGCACGTCACCGAAAGGGCGACACACATGGTCGAATCCGTCATCGTCGGCGCCACCCGCACGGCGATCGCCC
This sequence comes from Rhodococcus sp. NPDC003383, assembly GCF_053589115.1. Taxonomy (NCBI): domain Bacteria; kingdom Bacillati; phylum Actinomycetota; class Actinomycetes; order Mycobacteriales; family Nocardiaceae; genus Rhodococcus; species Rhodococcus sp. NPDC003383. Next base: position 20,243 of record NZ_JBSFRG010000047.1, read on the forward strand.
GGTCCTTCAAGGGAGCGCTGGTCGATGTGCCGGCGGAAACCCTCGCCGAGACCGTTCTGACCGAGGCGGTGCGTCGCGCCCGCATCGACCCGTCCCACGTGGACGACGTCATCTTCGCCGAATTGAACTACGGCGGTGGTGATCTCGCGCGCCACGCGGCGGTGGCCGCGGGCATGACCACGGTGCCCGGGCAGGCCGTCAACCGGCACTGCGCCGGCAGCCTCACCGCCATCTCGAACGCGGCCGCACACATCGGTGTCGGCATGGAACGGGTGATCGTGGCCGGTGGTGTGCAGTCGTTGTCGACCTCGCCGATCATGAAATGGCGCGTGCCGGGTTCGAATCTCGAGTTCCGGGAGCCGTGGATGCCGCCGTCGCACCCGGAGACGCCGGACGCGCCCACCCTCGACATGGCGATCACCGTCGGCTGGAACACCGCGCAGGCGGTCGGGATCAGCCGCGAAGAGATGGACGCCTGGGCCGAACGTTCGCATCGCCGCGCCGTCGCCGCGATCGACGCCGGCAAATTCGTCGACGAGATTGTGCCGATCAAGGTGCAGCGGCCCGACGGTTCGGTGCTGGACTTCGCGGTCGACGAACATCCGCGCCGCGACACCACCCTGGAACGCCTCGCGTCGCTGCCGGTGCTGCACCCGGAGATCGAGGGCTTCTCCATCACCGCCGGTAACAGCAGCGGTATCAACGACGCCGCGGCCGCGGTGACGCTGGTCGCCGGAGACTACGCCGTCTCCGAGGGGCTCGAGGTGCTCGGTACGGTCCGGGCGTGGGCGAATGCGGCCCTGGCTCCGCGGGACACCGGGCTCGGCGCGGTCGCGGTGATCGGCAAGGTCCTCGACCGGGCGGGATTGGCCGCCTTGGATGTGACGCTGTGGGAGATCAACGAAGCGTTCGCGTCGGTTCCGATCGCCGCGTGCCGCGAGTACGGACTCGACGAGGAACGGGTGAACTTCTCCGGAAGCGGTTGCAGCCTCGGTCATCCCATCTCCGCGTCCGGGGCCCGCATGGTCACCACCCTGCTCTACGAACTGCGGCGCCGCGGCGGCGGAATCGGTGTCGCCGCGATGTGTGCCGGCGGCGGGCAGGGCGGCGCGGTCGTCGTCGAGGCCTGAAAAAGCCCACGAAATTCTTCGCCACGAAACTTATCGGGAGGCAAACGGTGTCGGACGAAGTACTGCGGGAACGCCGCGGACGCACGTTGGTGATCACGATCAACCGGCCGGACGCGCGCAACGCCGTGAACCTGGCCGTCAGCCGGGGCCTGGCCGACGCGGTCGACGAACTCGACGAGAGCCCCGAACTGTCGGTCGCGGTGCTGACCGGCGCGGGCGGCAACTTCTGCGCGGGCATGGACCTGAAGGCGTTCGCCGCCGGCGAGATCGTCGCGATCCCCGGCCGGGGCATGGGCTTCACCGAACGACCGCCCACCAAGCCGATCATCGCCGCGGTGGAGGGATACGCGCTCGCGGGCGGAACGGAACTCGTGCTCGCGACCGACCTGGTAGTCGCGTCGACGACCGCGAAATTCGGGATCCCCGAGGTCAAACGCGGCCTGGTCGCCGGCGGTGGTGGGCTGCTGCGGCTGCATCGGCGCATCCCGTACCAGAAGGCTCTCGAACTGGCGCTGACCGGCGACAGCTTCACCGCCGAGCAGGGGCACGGGTACGGCTTCGTCAACGTGCTCGCCGAGCCGGGCAAGGCCCTCGACGAGGCGCTCGCCCTGGCCGAGCGGATCACCGCGAACGGACCCCTCGCGGTCGCGGTCACCAAGGACATCATGACCAGGTCGCGCGGCTGGTCGGACGACGAGATGTGGCAGAAGCAGCTCGAGCTCATCCTCCCGGTGTTCACGTCGCAGGACGCGAAGGAAGGCGCGCTGGCCTTCGCCGAGAAGCGCGCACCGCAATGGACCGGCGCCTGAGCGCACACGACAACCCCTGGAGGAACTGTGGCTTTCGAAGGTGAAGTAGTCCTCGTCAGCGGCGGCGCCGGCGGTCTCGGCGAAGCCACCGTGCGCCGGCTGCACGGTGCCGGTGCGGCCGTCGTCATCGCCGACGTCAACGACGCCAAGGCCGGTGCCCTGGCCGAGGAACTCGGCAACAAGGCCGTGTACGTCCGCACCGATGTCCTCGACAGCGCGAGCATCGAGGCGGCATTGGCGGCTGCGGACGAGTTGGGCACGCTCCGGTACGCGGTGATCGCCCACGGCGGTTTCGGGGTGCTCGAGAAGGTCGTCAACCGGGACGGCAGCCCCCACACGTTCGAGGGATTCACCGACACCATCGCGCTGTACCTGAGCGGCACCTACAACGTGCTGCGGCTGACCGCCGCGAAGATCGCCGAGCTCGACCCGAAGCCGAACGGGGAGCGCGGCGCGATCGTGATGACGAGCTCGATCGCCGGGTACGAGGGGCAGATCGGACAGTCCGCCTATGCCGCGGCGAAGGGCGGTGTGAACGCCCTGACCCTGACCGGTGCCCGCGACCTCAGCGCGGTCGGCATCCGCCTCAACAGCATCGCACCCGGGACCGTGCGCACCCCGATCATGGAGTTCCTCGGAGAGGAGAAGCTCGCCAAGTTCGCCGAATCGGTGCCGTTCCCGAAGCGGCTCGGCACCCCGGACGAATACGCCTTCCTCGCGCAGCACCTGCTCGAGAACCCGTACATCAACGGCGAGGTGGTGCGCCTCGACGGGGCGCAGCGATTCCAGCCGAAGTAGGCGCCGAGGTCCGGGCGGCGACGAGGGGCGCCGCCCGGACCTCGGGATCGACTGCGGGGTGGCGGTGAGGCAGGCACCATGAACAGATGGCTGAGGCGACCGTCGGTCTGCACACCCGCCGGGGCCGGTGGGTCGTCACCGCCACCGTGCTCGGCTCGAGCCTCGCCCTGTTGGACGGCACCGTCGTCAACATCGCGCTGCCGCGCATCGCCGCCGACCTCGGCTCCGGTGTCGCCGGCATGCAGTGGGTGCTCAGCGGCTACACGCTGACCCTGGCGTCGTTGATCCTGCTCGGCGGCGCACTCGGTGACCGGTGGGGGAGGCGGCGCGTATTCGTCTGGGGCACAGTGTGGTTCGCGGCAGCCTCGTTGTTGTGCGGACTCGCACCGAACGTCACCACGCTGGTGATCGCGCGAATCCTGCAGGGAGTGGGCGCGGCCCTGCTCACGCCGGGATCCCTCGCACTGATCTCGGCCACCATCCGGGGTGACGACCGCGGCGCCGCGATCGGCCTGTGGTCCGGCTTCGGCGGTGTTGCCGGCGCCGTCGGCCCGCTGCTCGGCGGCTGGATGGTGGAGGTCGCGGGCTGGCGGTCGGTGTTCCTGCTGAATCTGCCCCTCGCCGCTGTCGTCGTGTGGGTGGCGCTGCGTCACGTGCCGGAGAGTTGCGATCCGTCGCCACCGGATCGGCTCGACGTCGCGGGCGCGGTCCTGGGTGCGGTCGGGCTGGGCCTGGTGACCTACGGCCTGATCGAGGCGCAGCCCGTTGTCGCCGGTGTGGGCGTCGTGGTGCTGGTGGCGTTCGTGCTGGTCGAGCGGCATTCCCCGGTCGCGTTGATCCCGCCGGATCTGTTTGCCTCCCGACTGTTCACGGCCGCGAACCTGGTCACGTTCACCGTCTACGCCGCGTTCGGCGGCGTTTTCTTCCTGCTGGTGCTGCAACTGCAGCTCGTCGTCGGCTACTCGCCGATCCTGGCGGGCACGGCCACGATCCCGATCACCGTCCTGATGCTGCTGCTGTCCTCGCGGGCGGGTCGCTACGCCCAGCGGCACGGTCCGCGCGGGCCGATGACGGTGGGGCCCGCCGTCGCGGCGGTCGGGTTGCTGCTCATGCTGCGCATCGACGCGGACGCGTCCTACCTGCGGGACGTGCTGCCCGCGGTCGTCGTGTTCGGTCTCGGACTCTCGTCGCTGGTGGCACCCCTGACGGCGGCGGTGCTCGGTGCGGTGCCGGTCGCACGCTCCGGGATCGCGTCCGGGGTCAACAACGCGGTGGCACGCACCAGCCAACTGCTCGCCGTCGCCGCACTGCCCGGGCTCGCCGGGATCGGCGGTGCGGCCCTCACCGACGCGGCCACGTTCGACCGCGGGTTCGACATCGCGATGCTGATCTGCGCCGGCTTGCTCGCGGTCAGTGCGGTCCTCGCGGCTGCCCTCATTCCCGGACCGGCGGCCGCGGTGCCCGCGGATTCGGTGGCGTGCAAGCCGCACTGTGACGTCACCGGCCCGGCGGTGCAGCCGGACATTGCCGGTCCCGACGCCGAGCCCTGAACCCGAGGAGCCGCCCGACCGCTCGTGCGTGCTTTCGGTAGCGGCAACTACCGGAACCACGCACGAGCACGGGAATCAGGGGAAGAGTTGTCCACACCCGCCCGATCCATCCACAGATTCGGGTTTTCCCACCCGACGGGGTCGATCGGCGATCTTGTAACCGCCACGCTGCGCCCATGGACATCACGTTGTGCGTCGTGGCGGGGCTCGTCGCCGGACTCGGAGCCCGACACCTGACGACCCACCTCGCCGGGCGCCCGCCGGCACGCGCCGTCTGCGAGGCGACGTGCGTGGCCGGGAGTCTGGTTGCGGCGGTATCCGGCTCGGGTCCGGTCGAGGCCCTCGCACTCGCTTCGCTGATCTGGTGGTGCGTGTGCCTGAGCGTCGTCGATCTGCTCGAGCGACGGCTCCCGAACGTTCTCACCGGACCCGGTGCGGCAGTGATCGTGACGCTCGCGGCGGCGACCGGGCAGGGGCGCGCGGCGCTCGTCGGCGCGGGTCTGCTCGCCGGGCCGATGCTGCTCGCCCACCTCGTCTCGCCGCGGTCGCTGGGTGCCGGGGACGTCAAACTCGCGGTCGGTGTGGGCGCCGCCGCGGGGGCCGCGGGACCGGCGGCGTGGCTGTGCGTCGCGGTCGGTCCACCGCTGCTCACCGCCACCGCGGGACTGGTGATGCTGGTGGTGCAGCAGTGGCGGACCGAAGCCGGGCCGGTGCTCGTTCCGCACGGCCCGTCGATGTGCGCGGTCACCGTGCTCACGCTCCTCACAACCGCCTGAGCGGACCACTGTCACGACAACCCGATCGGGCATGGAAGGATATGCGGTGTGCTGCGCTGGATAACTGCTGGAGAATCCCATGGTCCCGCCCTCGTCGCGATGCTCGAGGGGATGGTCGCCGGTGTCGAGGTGACGTCGAACGACATCTCGGAGCAGCTCGCACGCCGCCGCCTCGGCTACGGACGCGGCGCGCGCATGAAGTTCGAGGCCGACAAGGTCACCATCATCGGCGGGGTGCGCCACGGACTCACCCTCGGCGGTCCCGTCGCCATCGAGGTCGGCAACACCGAATGGCCCAAGTGGGAAACCATCATGTCCGCCGACCCGGTCGACGCCGAGGCCCTCGCCGATCAGGCCCGCAACGCGCCGCTGACCCGTCCGCGCCCCGGCCACGCCGACTACTCGGGCATGCTCAAGTACGGCTTCGACGACGCCCGCCCGGTGCTCGAACGCGCCAGCGCCCGCGAAACCGCGGCCCGTGTCGCCGCCGGCACCGTCGCCCGCAACTTCCTGCGCCAGGTGTTCGGCGCCGAGGTCATCTCCCACGTCATCTCCATCGGCGCCTCCGAGCCGTACGTGGGTGCGGAACCGACCGCCGCGGACCTCGCGGCCATCGACGCGAGCCCGGTGCGCGCGTTCGACAAGGCCGCCGAAGAGTCCATGATCGCCGAGATCGATGCCGCCAAGCGCGACGGCGACACCCTCGGCGGCGTCGTGGAGGTCGTCGTTCACGGCCTGCCCGTCGGCCTGGGATCGTTCGTCAGCGGCGCCGACCGCCTCGACGCGCGGCTCGCCGCGGCCCTCATGGGCATCCAGGCGATCAAGGGCGTCGAGGTCGGCGACGGCTTCGAGACCGCGCGGCGCCGCGGCAGCGCCGCCCACGACGAGATGAAGCCCGGCCCGGACGGTGTGCTGCGCTCGTCGAACCGCGCCGGCGGCATCGAAGGCGGCATGACCAACGGCGAGGCGCTGCGTGTGCGCGCGGCGATGAAGCCGATCTCCACCGTCCCGCGTGCCCTGTCCACCGTCGACATGACCACCGGTGAGGAAGCGGTCGCGATCCACCAGCGGTCCGACGTGTGCGCCGTGCCCGCCGCCGGTGTCGTCGCCGAGGCGATGGTCGCGCTGGTCGTCGCGCAGGCCGCGCTCGAGAAGTTCGGTGGCGACTCGCTCGCCGAGACCCGCAGCAACGCCGACCACTACATGAAGGGCATCGCGGCGCGTCCGCCGCGGTGACTGTCATGAGGCCACGCGCCGTACTGATCGGGCCGCCCGGCGCCGGAAAGTCGACGATCGGTCGGCGCGTCGCCCAGGCGCTCGAATTGCCGCTGCTCGACACCGACGCCGAGATCGAACGCGTCACCGGCCGCACCATCCCCGAGATCTTCTCCGAGGACGGCGAGCCGGCATTCCGGGAGATCGAGGAACGCGTCGTCGCCGATGCCCTCGCACAACAGGAGGGCATCGTCTCCCTGGGTGGCGGGGCGATCCTGTCCGAGCGCACCCGCAAGCGGCTCGCCGGGCACACAGTGATCTATCTCGAGATCAGCATCGCCGAAGGTCTGCGCCGCACCGGCACGGGCACCGGACGCCCCCTGCTCGCGGGGGACGATCCGGCCAAGAAGTACCGGGAGCTGATGCGCCGACGTCGCCCGCTGTACCGGCAGGCCGCGACCATCCGGGTCCGGACCGACGGCCGCAGTCCGGGCCGCGTCGTCCAGTACCTGATCACCAAGCTCGAGGCGGAAGCCGCTGCCGGCGCCACCGCGAGCACGTCCACCAGCGCAGAGAAGCGGAGCACCACACCGTGACCGAACCGGTACGTGTCGACGTCCAGACCGCCCAGCCCTACCCGGTGATCATCGGCCGGGGCCTGCTCGGTGACATCGTCGACACCCTCACAGGCACCCGCACCGTCGCGATCTTCCACCAGCCGCCGCTCGAAGCGACGGCCGAGGCGTTGCGGGAAGTGCTCGCGGAGAAGGGAATCGATGCGCACCGCGTGGAGATCCCGGATGCCGAGGACGGCAAGGATCTCGCGGTCGCCGGGTTCTGCTGGGAGGTGCTCGGCCGCATCGGCCTGACCCGCAGCGACGCGATCGTCTCGCTCGGCGGCGGCGCCGCCACCGACCTCGCCGGATTCGTCGCCGGCACCTGGATGCGCGGGGTGCGCATCTTCCACATCCCGACGACGCTGCTCGCGATGGTCGACGCCGCGGTCGGCGGCAAGACCGGCATCAACACCGAGGCGGGCAAGAACCTGGTCGGCGTGTTCCACGAACCGTCCGCCGTGTTCGTGGACCTGGCGACCCTCGAGACCGTGCCGCGCAACGAGATCATCGCCGGCATGGCCGAGGTCATCAAGACCGGCTTCATCGCCGACCCGACGATCCTCGACCTCATCGAGGCCGACCCGCAGGCTGCGCTGGATCCGACCGGCACGGTGCTGCCGGAACTGATCCGCCGCTCCATCGAGGTCAAGGCCAAGGTCGTCGCCGCGGACCTGCGCGAGTCGAGCCTGCGCGAGATCCTCAACTACGGGCACACCCTCGGCCACGCCATCGAGCGCCGCGAGCGGTACCGGTGGCGTCACGGCGCCGCGGTCTCCGTCGGACTCGTGTTCGCCGCGGAACTGGGCCGGCTGGCCGGCCGTCTCGACGACGCGACCGCCGATCGGCACCGGACGATCCTCGAAGCGGTGGGCCTGCCCACCACCTACGACGCCGCCGCCTTCGCCGAGCTGCACAAGGGCATGCAGACCGACAAGAAGAACCGCGCCGGAATGCTGCGGTTCGTCGTCCTCGACGGTCTCGCCAAGCCGGGCCGGCTCGAGGGGCCGGACCCGACGCTGCTCGCCGCCGCCTACTCCGAGGTCGCCAAGCAGGGCAAGGCCGACGCCGGCACCGTGCTGCTCTGACACGGTGAGGTCCTCCGGTCGCGACGGGGCGGTCGAACTGCCCCATGGCCGACCGGAGGACCCGATCCGCCGCTAGTCGGTGCCGGTTCGCACCGCAGCGACCACCACCGCGACAAGAAGTGCCAGCAAGAGGACCACGAGCAGCACCGGCCCGAGCAGGAGTGTGAGGGACAGCACGAGAACGAGCCCGATCTTGGCCTCGAGGCTCAACCCTCCAACCAGGCCTTTGATCGCAGCCCACACCGGATTCCTACCCGCCAGAACGGCCTGAAGTCCTGCCAGCGCGGCTTTCATGCCCGCGCGTCCGTGCGCAACTTCATCGACAAGCGGGTCGATCCACTTCCGGATCTTTTTCGCCAGGTCACCGCGATTCTGCACGCCGGCGAGCTGGTGAACGCGGTTTTCCAACGCTTCGACGGCAGTCCCGAGCGATCGACGCACCACCTCGAAGACAGCGCCGGCAGGCCCGGTGTCGGTAGTGCCGCCGCGCACCGTCGATGAGATTTCCGGCTGATGCGTGTTGATCGGCGGAGCGGACCGCGGGTGCGCGGGCGGGCGGGTCCCCTCCTTTCGGGGACGTTTCCGTGTGGCCGGATTCGTGGTGGTCGGCTCCGCCTGGGGATGCTTGCGGGGCACGGCACCGTCGGGTCGCTCTCGCACACGGCGCGTGGTCGGAGCCGACGTGCCGGACGCGACATCTGCTCGTTTCCGTCGAGTCGGCGGTTCTGCCGGTGACGGTTGGCCGCGGCGCGGTGCGGTCGACCTCGGACCGGCCGATTCCTTGTGGGGGGCTCGCGCCGAAGGCGTCTCGGGGGACGCCTTCGTCCTCGTCGCCGCCTTCGGTGAACGGACTCCCGTGCGGGGTGCGGTGGCTGCCGTCGCGTTGCCGCTGTTCGTGGACTTCCGGTCGCTCGCCGCACCCCGACGGTGCGGCTCGGCCGCCGCGGCCCGGCCCTGTGAATTCTGTTGTGTACTCATACCGCTCGCCTTACTTGCTGTCCCTCGGCGTGCTTACTACCTCTCAGTGTGCTCGCTTTTCGTGGAAGGAGGGGAGGTCGGCGCCGTCCCCGCCGGAATCGGTGCCACAGCTTCTTCCGTCGCTGCCGGTGTCGTTCGACGGCGTACACGCACGGGCCGGCTCTGGACGGACGACCGAAGCCGAAGACCACCTGGCGCCGGTCGACAGTCCCACGCCCGCACCGATCGGGATGTCGACCCAGGGGTCCGGGTTTGCCCACCCCGGCCGAACGGCGCCATGCCGTTCACCACTCCGGCTCGAGCCCCTACCCGACCGCGCCGTTGCCGATCGCCCTGACCCGACGGAACCCTAGCGCGGGGCCAGAGCCCGGTCCGCGAGTGCGCCGACGACGGGAGCCAACGCTTGGGCGTGCTCGATCGTGAGGTGGTTGTCGTCGCGGAACACCAGGCCGTTTCCGACGATCACCGGGCAACTCTCGGCGGTGCAGAACAGCTCGGTGAGGTCGGCATACTCCCCGCCGCCGGCAACAGTGGCCGCGGCCTCGGCGGCGACGCCGGCAGCGTTCAGTGCCATCGACCGCTCCGGTGCGCAGGCCGTCGCATCGTCGATGTGCTCGGACAGGCACGTCGGCACCACCGCGTGCGGATCCGGCACCGGGCCGAGGACGAGGACCTTCGCGCCGGTCGCCCGGAGTTGGGCAACCATGCGGGTCAGGCTGTCCTGCCACTCCGGGCCGTACGTGGTGAAACCGAAGTCGCCGCCGTATCGGCGAGACATGCTCAGCACGACGAGTTGTGGTCTTTCCTCCTGCAACCGCGAGACGATCTCCCCGCGCCACTGCTCGCACTCGGTGTACTCGCGCCCCAGGTACGGGCTCGTCAACGACAGGTCCAGCAGTGGACAGGTGACCTTGCCCAGGGTTTCCAGCCGCCACCGCCGTTCCACGGCAACCGATTCGAACGCAGGAGCCCACATCGCGGCGTGCGAGTCACCGACCAGCGCCACCGTGATCGGTGACGTGATATCACCCGACGCGCACTCGTCCTGTCCGACCTCCAGCCACGAGCGCACACAACCGTTGAGGAACACATCCGGCTTGCCGGACGGCGCATCGGCCAGTGACGGGGACAGGTTCGACGGGACAGCAGCCAATCCCGCCGTCGCCGTGACCGCGGCCTGAACCTGTGCGGTCAGTTCCCGCACGGCAACATCGTGCGGGTCGGCCGTGGGCGCCGGATCCTGCGTCGGCGCAGAGACCGTCAGCGCCGCGGCGGCCTCCCCGTGGCCGACCGGAACCGGCCGCAGCACCAGCAGCACCAGACACACACAGACGCTGAGCGCGGTGATCGCTGCCCCGACAACGAGACTGCGGGAAGCCGAGCGGCGCAGGGGGAGCGCAAACCGGAGGGGGTTCTCCACCGCCGTCAGCGTGAGCGCGGCGAGCCCGGCGGCGAGCGCCACCACAGCCAGACGCCCGACCGGCCCGAGGTCGCGGTCGAGGAATGCCGGCGTGAGGATCAGCAGGGGCCAGTGCCACAGGTACCAGGAGTACGACAGGCGCCCGAGCGCGCGCATCGGCCGCAGCGACAATCCGCGTCCGACACCCAGCCGGGGCGAGGCACAGCCCGCGCCGATCACCAGCGCCGTACCCAGTACGGGCAGCAGGGCTGCCGTGCCCGGATAAGGGGTGGTTTCGCCCAGACGCACGCAGGCGAGGACGATCAGGGCCAGCCCGGCCCATCCCGCGGTGGCCGCGAGGAGACCCGGCAGTCGGCGCCACAGCGGGACGGACAGCGCGACCAGGCCACCGACGGCCAACTCCCACGCCCGAGACGGCAGGGAGAAGAACGCCCACGGCGGCAGCGTGCGGGTCCAGGACAGTGACACCGCGAACGACGCCGCCGCAACCAGTACCAGGACCGAGACGTACGGCACCGCCGACGGGGCCCCGCCGCGCCTGTGACGGACCGACCAGGCGGTCGCCACGATCAGCGCCGGCCACACCAGGTAGAACTGCTCCTCGACCCCCAACGACCAGAAGTGCTGGAACGGGGACGGGGGCGCGTCCGCCGCCAGATAGTCGGTGCCACGCAACGCGAATCGGTAGTTCCCCACGTAGAGCGCACTTGCGATTCCGTCGCCCAGCGCCTCCCGGGCCTGCAACGGGGGCAATAGAAACGCCGAACCGATCGCCGTGACCACCAGCACGAGACCTCCGGCCGGGAGGAGGCGGCGCGCTCGTGCGCTGTAGAAGCGGGCGATCCGCACGGACCCGGTGGACGTCACGTCCCGCCACAGCAACCCGGTGATGAGGAAACCCGAGACGACGAAGAAGACGTCGACACCGACGAATCCGCCGCCGATCCCGGGCACACCTGCGTGGAACAGGACCACGGCGAGCACCGCAACGGCCCGCAGGCCCTCGATGTCGGGGCGAAACGCCGCACTCGGTTTCCCGGATGGTGCCGCGTCGGGGCCGACGGGATCCGCGCGACCGACCCGGCGCCGTTGTTCCGGGATGCCAACCAGATTCATCCGCGCATCCTTGCAGAGGCCGGCGCCTCGTGCCCGATGAACGGTGACTCTCCGGTGCGCACCGGTGTCGTTTCGGCTGTGTTCTCGGCGGAATGCTGTGTCCTCAGCGGAACACGGCGGCGCTGATCTCCGCACGGAAGAACTCGCCCTCCGGCCATCGGTTCGTGCCCCACCACCATCCGGCGCGGAAGCGGGACGGAATCGTGATGCCGCCGAACGACGACTCCGCCTCGATGTCCACACCGAACGGGTAGCGGCCGAAGGGTTCTCCGTTCGGATTGCCCCAGCGATCCAGATGTATCGTCCCGAGCCGGCCGTTTCCGGCGAGTTCGAGGCACACCGTCTCGGTGTGGCGGCCGGTGCGCCAGGTCGCGAGTGCGGAACCGGTGCCCGCCTCGTGCCACGTCGCCGACCTGAATGTCGTTGGTACGAAGATGAATTCGGAGGCCAAGCGGCCGGCGGCGCTGGTGCCGACGTCGGTGGTGGCCGCCGACATCACCGGGACGAGACCACCGAGTTTCCAGTTCATCTCGCCGCGTCCGTCGGTGTACCGGTCGTAGCCGAGAACCGGCAGACCCGCGACCCGCGCGGTCGCCGCCCACACGAACCCGACGCCCGGGGCGAGGATCTGCGCTGCCCGGAACGGGCGCCACGACCCGAGCTTGATGTGACCGCGCATGGTCAGGTGCACCGCGCGGGCGAGCGGCACGCCCGGTTCCAGTGCGTGCGTGAGCCATTGTTGCGCGGCCGAGGGAAGGTCCGCGACCTGCTCGGGGTCGAACCGCTCCGCCGAGGGCGGCAGGGACCTCAGCGCGTCCCATTCGCACCGAACCGGTCGCGCCGAGCGTGGTGGAGGCGGGAACACGGGTCCGTCCATGTCTGAAGCATGAGGGCGCGCACCCGGCCGGGCAACCGGACGGGGTGACCGGCGTGACGATCGTTACGTCGCGCTGCGGCGCCGCACGATTTCGGCGATCCAGGTCGGGGCGAACGGCGAGGTACATCCCGGGGACGTCGGGTAGTCCTCGAGCACCTTCAGGCGCTCACCGATCGCGATCGCACGGTCGCGCAGGTCGGCGTGCTCGATGCCGATCTCGGCGAGGCAGTGGTTCATGGCCCACTGCAGTCGATCCGGGGCGTCCTTCATCTGCGCCTCGATGATGTCGAGCAGTCCGGTCAGGTCGAGGCCGTCGGGGTTCTTCGCGACGCGGTCGACGGTCAGTTCCCACCCGGCACTCGCGACGACCGGATCCGGGTCGGCGAACCATGTCGCACGCAGGTCCTCGCAGTGCGGGTTCTTCTTGACCACGTAGTTGACGAGCCAGTCCTGCACCTTGGGGGTGCGCGCCGCCCGCAGCATCGCGTCGAGATCGTCGCGGTCGAACGCCTTCGGACGGCAGATGAGAATGGCCAGCAGCCGGGCTGCGCTGTCGCCGGTGTCCCAGAGTTCCCGCGCGAGATCCTGCTGCGTCTTCAGTCGTTTCGCGACAGCGCGCAGCTTTGTGAGGTTCACCCCGTGGTCGTCGCCGTGTTTCAGGTTAACCGCACGGATCTTGGGGTCGTCGAGTTCGGCGAGTTCGGCCATCACCTCGGCAACCGTGGTGCTGCTGTTCTCCGTTGCGGCCATCGCTCCACTCCTCCTGATCGCGGATGGTATTCGGCTCGATTCGAGGCGATCCCGATTCGAGGCGTGAGGAGCGCCGAGATGCCCCCGAACCCGCCCTCGCCGGTCGAAGATCAGCACGTGGTGGTGAATCGTGCGTGGTGCACGGTCTCTTGTGCGTGGTGCTGGGCGTGCGTAGTGCGGTTTGTTGCGCTGCCCCCGCGCACCGAGGTGCCGGAGTTGACCGCCCGGCGCGGTCGTGTGCTCGCCTCTTCGGCCGGCTACCAGCTCTCGGCCCTCCTCACGGTTCAGTCCAGCAGGTCGACCTCCCAGTTGGTGCGCTGGATGTCCAGGTCGACGGTGCGGATTTCGCGTGCCAATCGGTCTGCGCGAGTTCGCAATTCGGCGACCGGAAGGGCTGCGACGTGGACCAGCTCGGAGCGCAGCTGGCGACCGAATCCGCGGTCGGAGCGCCCGGACGCGGCGTCGGCGGCGGCGGTGATCGCGGAATGATGCAGGCGCAGCACATCTCGACGGGCCAGAGCATCGGTCACGGTGCCGTCCCCGAGCGGTGACGCCGCGTTCGTCTTGTTGATTCGGCGGATCAGCTGTTCGTACTCGTCGAGCGCATCGGTCAGTTCGGCGAGCAGTGCGACGGGGTCCTCGGCCGGTTCCTCACCCTCCTGATGGCGGGCGTTGTCCAGGATCCGTTCCCGCAGCTGGTTGATCCTGCGCAACAGATCTCCGCGCGCGGCCAGTGCCTCGGCCAGCTTCATGTGTCGTCCCCTCGATGATCGTCGGTAGGACCCTAATGTGGTCCGACCGCGGTGTGGGGGAGGTGTGCGGTGGTGTGTCGTCGTGGGCTATCGGCGATGCGTCCCGGACGAACCGTGCCCGCCGTCCGATCCGCCGAGTGCGTCACCCGGACGCAACTCCACGGCCACGAGCCCCGCGCGCTCGGCATGGTGGACGAACTCGGCGCCGGGTCCGAAGAACGACCGCGGACGCACGGCGTCGAAGCCGATCGGCCACAGCGTGCCGTAGTGGATCGGCACTGCCAGGGCTGCCTCCACCAGCCGCGCGGCGACCGCGGCTCGAGGCGGGTCGAGGTGACCGTCGCCGAGTGTGGGACCCCAGCCCCCGACGGGTAGCAGCGCGAGGTCCACCCCCGGGCCGACGTGGTCTTCCAGCCCCGGGTACAGATCGGTGTCGCCGGCGAAGTAGGTCCGCCGGTCGCCTTCGACCACGTATCCGACCGCCGGCGCGAGCTGCGGTCCACGTCGCCAGCGTCGACCGTCGTGATGTGCGGGCACGGCGCGCACGGTGACCGCGCCGATGCGTGTTTCGTCGCCGGGCCGCAGGGGCACCAGGCGGTCGCCGAAGCGGCGCAACGCGGGCAGGCCGTCCATCGCCCGCCACGGGACCACGATCGGAACGTCCGGGTCGAGCAGCCGCAGCGACGGTAGATGGGTGTGGTCGGCGTGCAGATGCGAGAGCAGGACGACGTCCGGGTGGCGCGTGCGGAAGCCGAGGGGGGTGGGGCCCTGCCGGCGGCGCAGGTGGGCGACGCGGTCGGTGAGCACCGGATCGGTCAGGACGACCGTACCGCGGTCCACGATCAGCGTGCTGGCATGCCCGAGCCAGCGCATCCCGGACGCGGCGGTATTCCCACCCGGCGGCGCGCTCACGCCCCTTACGATTCCAGACAACGAGAGGGAGTGCGATGCGCACGGTGGGCGGGGTGTTGCGGATACTCGTCGAATTCCTCGTGCTCTGGGGATCGTCGGCGTTCGCGGTTCTCGTGCTGGACCGCATCCTCCGCGGCGTCACCCTGGATCCGTCGAGCTTTGCTCCGCTGCCGACGCTTCCTGCCGCGCTGGTGGTCGCGCTGGTGTTCGGCATCCTCAACGCGGCACTGTGGCCGTTGACGATGCGCTTCATGTCGTGGATCGGCCCCGTGCTGCTGTTCGTCGGGGTGTTCCTCGCAGGCGGCGCGATCATGCTGCTGACGCTGAACCTGGTGCCGGTCGCCACGGTGGACGAGCCGCGCGATGCGGTCGTTCTGGCAGCGGTGGTCTCGCTGGTCACCTCTGTGGTCTCGGGTGCGATCGCGTCCCGCTCCGATACCGCGTACCGGTTGATGCAGGTGCGCCGGAACCGGTTCCGCCTGCGACGCAACGCTGCTCTCGTGGACGCGGATCCGGGGCTGTTGTGCATCCAGATCGACGGGCTGGGTTACGACGTGTTGCGGCGCGCGATCGCCGACGGCGTGACGCCCGGGCTGGCGAAGCTGGTGCGCGAGACCCACCGGCTGGTCCCGTGGCACACCGACTGGAGCAGCCAGACCGGGGCGACCCAGCTGGCGGTGCTGCACGGTTCCAACCACAACGTCCCGGCTTTCCGTTGGTACGACAAGACGACCGGGCGCATCTCGGTGTTCAGCAACCCCGCCGACAACGAGCAGCGCGAACTCGAACGGGCCGAGATTCCGGGTCTACTCGCGCACGACGGTGCGAGCCGCGGCAACCTGTTCACCGGCGGTGCACACGACAACGTGCTCGTCGTCAGCCGCATGCGCGGTGCCCGTCTCGGCGCCGGCGCCGGCTACAGCGACTACTTCGTCGACCCGGCGAGTGCGCTGCGCACGTTCATCCGAATGTTCGCGGAACTCCAGCGGGAGCTGCGTCAGGCATTGCGGCAGAAGCGGAAGGACATCCGGCCGCGGGTCTCGCGGGGAGGGGTGTATCCGTTCGTGCGGGCCTTCGCGACCGTCCTGGCCACCGACGTCACCGCCGCCGCGGTGGTCGGGGATCTGATCAAGGGGCGCAGCATCGTCTACGTCGACCTGATCGGATACGACGAAGTCTCGCACCACTCCGGAATCTCCCGGCCCGAGACCCTCGCGGTGCTGACCAAGCTCGACGAGATCGTCGAGATGCTGCTCGCTGTGACGGAGCAGGCGGACCGGCGCTACCGCGTCGTCGTGCTGTCGGACCACGGGCAGAGTCAGGGCGCCACCTTCCGGCAACGCTACGGGGAGACCCTGGGGGAGTTGGTTGCCCGGCTGACCGCGCAGGGCGAGCCGTCCGCGGAAGGTCGGCACCGGCACGAGCGCGCTGCCACCGCATCCCCCAAGCCCGGGGCCGAGGGCCGTGCCTACGCGGCGGCCAGCATGCACGCGTCGGCAGCCGACGAGGAGGCGCGTCCTCCCACGGGCGAGCCGACCGTGCTCGGCTCGGGCAACCTCGGTCTGATCTACTTTCCGCACCTGCCGGGACGCGCCGATGTCGACGCCATCGAGGCCGCCCATCCCGGGCTGCTCACCGCGCTTCGCGAGCATCCCGGAATCGGGTTCCTGCTCGTCGCCGCACCCGGCGGATCCGTGGTGCTGGGGTCCGGCGGCCAGGTCGACGTGACGACCGGCGAAGTCACCGGCCGGGACCCTCTCGCGGTGATGGGCCCCGATGCGCTGGCGAAGATCCGACGCACCGACACCTTCGACAACGTGGCCGACATCATGGTCGGCGGCATGTACTGGCCCGAAACCGACGAGGTCGCGGCGTTCGAGGAGCAAGTCGGCTCGCACGGCGGCATGGGGGGACCGCAGAGCACCCCGTTTCTCATCTATCCCGTCGACCTGCCGGCGGCGCCGGAACCATTGCACGGCGCCGAGACTCTGCACGAGGTGCTCGTCGGATGGCGAGATCATTCGACGGGTGTGCGAGCACCCAGCGCACCGGCGCGCCCGAACCGCGGACCTGCAGGGTCGTATTCGACCGGGCCGGGTCGGTGAACTTCACTCGTCGTTCGGTGAGTATCGCCGGGCTGTTTCACGAGAAGTCGGCCTGTGTCACGAGGATTGCGGCGTGCACTTACTGCCGAGCTCCGCGGCGGGCCCGGTGAATTTCGAGTCGAACATGGTGTAGCTCAGCAGCTCGTCGTGGCCGGGCCGAACGTCGCTCATCAAACTCATCAGGGTTGTCTCCATCGGGTGGCGGACACGGCCCCGCAGGCCGAGCATCGAGTCGAACGCGTCCTTTGCGAGACGGTCGATCTTGCTGGTCTCCTGCAGGGTCGGCCCGGCGAACACGACATCGACGGCGCGGTAGCCCTTCGTGCCATTGCGGTTACGCAGCGTCCACAGGTCGTCGATCATGCGGTCCGTGAGGATTGCGCGCAGCGACAGCGCGGCGGTGCCGAGGATATCGGGCGGATTTGCCTGGCCCGTGGACCCGGAGGGCAGTGGCAGACGCTCCTGCGGATGGGACGCGACCACCCCGATCCGCTCTGCTCCCAATTCGAGAGCCGGTTTGATGGGTGTGTTGAGCAGGAGACCGCCGTCGATGTACCCACCCCGGTTTTCGCCGGTGATCTCGACAGGTTGGAAGAGGATCGGGATCGCAGCGGACGCGAGCAGGTGATCGACGCCGAGGGTGGTCGAGACGTATCGAATGTTGCGGTGCGCGTCGTAGCCGGGAAGACGCACGTCGTCGGCGTGCTCGACGAACACCACGGTTCCTCCGGTGGCCAGCGAGGTCGTGGCCACGGCCACCGCTCGGACCTTGCCCGCGCGGACGTTCTCGTGAAGCCGGTCCCAGGGAACCAGTGCCTCGAGCGACGCTCGCATCGGCGACGTGTCGAGAAGCCCGGCGGGAGGAGGAACCGGAAGCCCGATCAGCCTGCCGAGCGTCGAACCGCCGGTCCGCAGCAGAGTGCCGATCGGGGAGAACACGTCCGTCAGCTCGGCCCCGCTCCACGCCGCGACCACCTCCTTGGCTGCCTGCTCGCCGCCGAGATCGGCATAGGCCGCCAAGCCGGCCACGTTCAACGCCCCGGCGCTGGTCCCGACCAGGATCGGCGGAACCACCTCGTCGGGTGCGAGTACGGGAAGCAGGGCCTGGACGGCACCCGCCTCGTACGCACCTCGCGCGCCGGCACCGGACACAACCAGGGCAGTGCGCTGCTCCGACTTCTTCGACATGCGAACCCCCGTGTCGTCGACTGTGTGATCCCATTAGGCGCGCCGGGCGACGGGTTCGCGGGGGAGTTCGGTGAAACGTTGCAGGAGCGTGGTTCCGGCCTCGGGTCCCGGCGTCCTATCCGAGCGAATGTACCGTTCGTCTCCTCAGACGGGCTGTTGCGAAATAGCCGAAGGTCCGCGACCGCGAACCACAGCGCCGGTCCCGGGGCGGGGTCTCCCGCCCCGGGACCA